>DATHAV010000073.1:0-5414 GCA_035296505.1 Pseudoxanthomonas sp. | reverse complement strand
ATTACGTGAACCCCTCCGCTTCATCGCCACTGCAGCCACGCAAATAGCAACGAGAAAGGCGTAGCGCTCGGATAGGGCCATCGACCGCTTCCAACGTCAGCGCTTCCAGCGCGTACCGGCCCAGCAGGAAACCGAACTCGCCGCCGAACAGCGAACCGATCGTGCATAGGAGCGCCCGCTTCCGCCAGCGCTCCAGCGTGGCCAGTGCCATCGGTTCGAACCTGGCGTCGACCAGGAATCGGGAAAACAGCCATTCGGCAACGCTGGTCCCGAACGGATAGGCCGGGGCGTGGCGATGCCGGGCCCAGCCGACGCAGCGGTCGTAGTTGGAATCTTCAAGCGCGCATCAATCCAGGGTGCCCGACAGCAGCGGCACGAAGACCACCGGCGCGAGCACCGATTCCTCGATGCCGGTCTCGCGGCGGGTGAGTTTCACCAACGACTGCGAGCCGGCGCCGCCGACCGGCGCGATCAGGTGCGCCTCGATCGCCAGCTGGTCGACCAGGGCACCGACCAGGGCCGGCGCCGCCGCGGTGACCAGGATGGCGTCGTAGGGACCGTGTTCGGCCCAGCCGGTGCGGCCGTCGTCGTGCTTGCTGCGCACGTTGAGGCCGAGCTGGCGCAGGCGCTTGCGCGCCTGGCGCAGCAAATCGCCGATGCGCTCGACGGTGTAGACCTCCAGCCCGAGCGCGGCCAGCACCGCGGCCTGGTAACCCGATCCGGTGCCTATCTCCAGTACTTTCCTCGGCTGGGCGTCCTGCAGCAGCGCTTCGGTCATGCGCGCGACCACCCAGGGCTGGGAGATGGTCTGGCCGTGGCCGATCGGCAGCGCGGTGTTCTCGTAGGCACGCGTGGCCAGCGCCTCGTCCACGAACAGGTGCCGGGGCACGGTGCGGATCGCGTTGAGCACCCGTTCGTCATTGATCCCGGATTCGCGCAGCCGCTGCACCAGGCGGTCGCGCACGCGCTGCGAGGTCATGCCCGAACCCGCGGATTCGGGCTGCAGGCGCAGCCTTGGGGTCACGCCGAAGCCTCGAGCGCGGCGGTCAGTCCGCCGACCCAGCCGGCCACCGTTTCCAGCGCCTGGTAGCGGGTGAGATCGACGTGGATCGGGGTGATGGCGATGAAGCCGGTACGCACGGCATGGAAGTCGGTTCCGGCACCGGCGTCCTGTTCGGGTCCCGCCGGCCCGATCCAGTAAACCGTGTCCCCACGCGGATCGGGCTGCGGGATGCAGGCTTCGGAGCGGTGGCGATTGCCCAGCCGGGTGACTTCGAAACCCGCGAGCGCGTCCCATGGAAGGTCGGGCACGTTGACATTGAGGATGGTATCGGCCGGCAGCGGATCGGATTTGAGCCGCGCCACGATCTCCACCGCGGCACGCGCCGCGGTCTCGAAGTTGCGCGCCTTGTGATCGCTGGTGACCAGCGACACCGCCACCGCGGGCAAGCCGAGGAAGCGTCCCTCCATGGCGGCGGACACGGTACCCGAATAGATCACGTCATCGCCGAGATTGGCCGAGTTGTTGATGCCCGACACCACGATGTCCGGCTCCACGTCCAGCACCCCGGTGAGCGCCAGGTGCACGCAGTCGGTGGGCGTGCCGGCCACCCGCCAGGTGTGCTCGTCGATGCGCTTGATGCGGATCGGAAGATCCAGCGTCAGCGAATTGCTGGCACCGGAACGGTCGCGGTCCGGCGCCACCACCAGGACCTCGTGGCCCGCCTTGCGCAGCCCCTCGGCCAGGATCCGGATGCCGGGCGCATCGACGCCATCGTCATTGCTGACCAGTATTCGCATGGGTTTCCTCGAGTGCCGCCCATGATACCGGAGCGACTCCGAGCCTGCCGCCTTGCGTTCCCCCGATGCGTTAACCTGCCCGCATGTCGGCGCATCCCACCAATGACGAGTCCGAGGACGAGGACGCGGCCCTGTTTCGCGAAGCGATAGGACCGGTCACGCCCATGCGGCCACCGGCACCGCCGCCCCGGAAGGCGCCGCCGAAGCCGCGCGCGCGCATGGCCGAACGCGACGAGCTGGACGCCCGCCGCGAGTTCAGGCACGGCCTGCGGGATCTGTCCGCGCTCGCACCGGGCGATGTGCTGAGCTACCGAAGCGAGGCGCTGCCGGCGCCGCTGTTCCAAAGGCTCAAGCGCGGCCGCTTCGCGGCGCAGGAGGAACTGGACCTGCACGGCGCCACCCTGGTCCAGGCCGAATCGTTGATCAAGCGGTTCCTGGGCGAGGCGCGCGCTGCCGGAATCGGCTGCGTGCGGATCATCCACGGCAAGGGCCGGCGCGAGGAAGGCGAACTTCCGGTCCTGAAGAACCTGGTGGACCGCATGCTGCGCCAGCGCGCCGACATCCTGGCGTTTCATTCCGCGCCGCCCGCGCAGGGCGGCACCGGCGCGGTGGTGGTACTGCTGGCCCGGCGCTAATCAAGCGTCGTGCAGGATCGATTGACGGCAGCGTCGGCCCACGTCGGCGCCTTCTGAGGTTTCTTGGTCTACACGGGATCTTCAGGTGGCCGTTGATCGAAGGCATCGACTTGTCGTGGCGATCAAGTCCTGGCTAGGAGCGACACGCACTTCGGCGCCATAAAAGTTCGGACCTGAAGACCGCGCTTGGAGTGTGATCAAGGGATGTCGTTCCGGATCGACTTCGGCCGCCGGATGCAAGGAAAAAGCCGCCAGCAATGGCGGCTTTTTCTTCTAGCTCTCACCAGCACTCGTTGAATCCAGCGATGCCGGTTTTCGTTTTTACTCCCGCCTGATTGATCGAAAGAGTGCCGCACCTGTCGACCTCTTGCCCACCGCCGTTTACCGGGGTTGCCGTCAAGGTGAAGGTAGCTGGACCTGCCGCGTTGAACGCCAGGTCGTATCTCGCTGTCGCCCCAGGTTCGCGTGGCGACACTACTGCCTGGGAATTGCGTGGCGACACTGGGGCAGGAAATGTAGCCGCGGCGCCGGCATATGTGTTGTTGACCGTGCGAAAGCGCTCCGCCAGCTGGGCATACTCGACCAGATCGGCCTTGGCCTGCGCGCGCCGCGACTTCCGCACCGACTCCTGATACGACGGGAGCGCGATCGACGCAAGTATCGCCACGACCGCCACCACCACCATCAGTTCGATGAGGGTGAAGCCGCCTGCCGCGCCGCGCTTTTCGATCGCGGCGGCGCCCACTGTGCGGTAGCCGACCTCTGCAGCACTCATATCCAGGTTCCTCGTCATAACAGCTGTCGCCAGGATTGCCGCCCGCACGCCCGCTGGACCACTATCGGAACGGTGGGATTGGTTGAATCGATGAACACTTGGCTGCAACCCCTATTCGGAGGCGCTTCCCGGCCGCCACACGTTGGCGAAGCAGGATCGCAGTAGTCGGCGCAGTCCGGCTTCGTCGGGTCGCAGAACAACTGGCTCGACGGCAGCGGCTCGGTAATGCCTATGCTGCGGTTGGGGGCGCCATTGCCCGTGGCCACCGCCCCGGTATCGCCATCACCCACGTTGTTCGGCTGGGTGATCTTGCCGAAAGCCGCTCCGCCCGAGAGCGGATTCAACGCATACAGCCAGTTGGTTCCCCCCGGCGCGCAATCGGACGCGAAGCCGGGTTGGTACGTCGGGAAATAGACCTTGCCGCTCTGGATGCGTGGCGCGGCGATGAACCGCTCACCCGTATTACTTGCTCCCACCACCAGATCCAGATACCAGCCCCGGTTCGCAAGGTAGCTCACTGGGTTGCGGGTCACGGACCTGAGCTGCGGACTCGTCCCGCTATTTCCAGTGATCCGCTGTTGCACAAGCGTGGTACGCCCATTGCTCAGCGCCGTGCCGTTGTCCCAGATGCCGTACAAGGTCTGGACCTGCTGGCCGAGGCTGGCGCTGTTGTCGCCACTCACGAAGTACCGCCCGGTGCCGAAGTAGATCATGTAGCCGGCACCGGGACCCACCGCCACCTCGAAGGAGCCGGTGATCGGCTGGCGCGCTCCATTGCTGTCCATCGCGACGAACAGCGGCTTGCCGGAGAGAGCGACAGTCCACGATGCCGGAGTGGCGCCGCCGATGTCGAACTTCCAGACATTACCCTGCAGGTCGCCGCCGTATACGGTGTCGACGAGCCCATTGTTGTTGGTGTCCACTACCGAAAGGTTGCCAAGTCCGTTGGATTCGTTGGTTCCGTCGTCCGGTGTGATTTTCCTGAGCACCTCGCCGGTCGCGATATCCACGACGAAGAGCACCGGATTGAAATTCACGCTGTTGTATCCATTGCCGAATACCGCCACCCAGCGTCCGCTGTCGGTGGGAACGATCAGGGGTTTGCCCATTACGTAACCCATGTCGGGGTCGGTGATGCTGTTCACCTCCCACAGGACATTACTGGTGCCGAAGCTTTCGGGCGCGGTCACGTCGAGCGCGAAGACCGTGCGGCCACCGGCACCGGCGGCACCGACCATGACAGTTTTCCAGCTGCCTTGAATGAGGGCGTCGGAAAGGGTCAAGCCGCCGTCTACGTAGTAACGGTGTTCGTAATTCGGATCCGCCAGCAGTCCCAGGTTGCCGAGCACGCCATTGGGAATGTAGGCAAAGGATTCGTCACCGTTCTGGCCAAAGGCGTGCAGCATGCCGTCGTTGGCGCCCACGAAGGTAAATTCGGCCTTGTCCGCTTTGGCGGTGACATAGGCGGTGTAGCTCTCGCGTTGAGCCGCTGTCAGGCCGGTTGCGGAGGCCCAACCGTAATTCGCGCGGCGCGTGGCGATGACCGGCGGCGAATTGATGATGTCGCCCAGAATGCTCGTACGTTTCCTGAAGGGGGCGACATCCTTGGTCGTGCCTTCACGGCCGCGTGCGCCCCTCAGGTAGTCCACCATCTGCTGGGGAGTCGTCGAGCCGCCGAAGACATTGATGACCTGGGCGAGCGTGTAGCCGAGCCTGCCAAAGATTTCCGACGGGCTGGCGCCCAGATTGGAGGCGACGAACGGCGTAACCACGGTGGTTCGGTTGGCGGCAGTCACGTTGCTGGTCGCCGTGTAGATCTTGCGGTCTGCGACGGCGGCGGTGGCCAACCGCGACGCCGCGCTCCAGCGTTGCGCACCCAGCTGGCCGTCGCTGGTCAACGAATACGCCTTCAGGTCGCCGACCCAGTCACGCCCTCCGGCGAGGCTGTTGTAGGACGGCAGCACGACGAAGGAGTCCGCTCCGACGCGGGCGCCGGAGACGCTGAGCGTACCGCTGTTGCCGTCCTGCTGCTGGATCAAGTCGAAGGCAGCGGTCAGCTGGGTGCGCAGGTTCAGCGGATTGGTCACAAGGAAGTAATTGTCGGGTATTCCGTTGCCATTGCTGTCCCATTCGCCCCCGTCCGGCAGGTCATTCTCGTTGCCGTCGATGAATCCACCGTATTTCGCCGCGTACCAGAGCGGATC
>DATHAV010000072.1:0-7705 GCA_035296505.1 Pseudoxanthomonas sp. | reverse complement strand
GTCCGTCCACCCCTTGACGAACCCCCCGGAGGTTTCGCGGGCCGGCCGCATCACGATATTGATGACGCCGTTGACGGCGTTGCTGCCCCATGCCGCGGCGCCGGGTCCGCTGACCACCTCGATACGCTCGATGTCCTCGATCAGGACGCTCTGCATGTCCCACAGCACGCCCGCGAACAGCGGGGTGTAGATCGGGCGGCCGTCGATCATGACCAGCAGCTTGTTGCTGAGCGAGGTCTTGAGGCCGCGCGCGGAGACCGCGTGGCTGCTGGCGTTGATCTGGGCCACGTGCAGGTTGGGCGCCAGGCGCAGCGCCTCGGGCAGGGACCGGATGCCCAGCTTGCGCAGCTCTTCCCGGCCGATCACGAACGCCGAGGCCGGAGTGTCGGTCAGGCGCGAGGGCGTGCGCGAGGCGGTGGCGACGCGCACCTCGCCGAGCTGCTCGAGCGACATCGCCAGAAGCGAGTCGAGCTCGTCCGGCGCATCGGCGGCGCGCGCCGTCGGAATGGACGCCGCCAGCAACAGTGACAGTAAAAACGGCTTCTGCATCGGGCGTTCGTGTCCAGGAAATTCCAGGCCCGGCGCGCCAGGGGTGGACGCGCACGACGGCACGGCAGTCTACCGTCCATGCCTCGCTCCCGCGCGCAACCGATCCATCGTAGGCGTTCTCACGCTGTCGGCGGCACGTTGCTTCGCGCCAAGGCCAGGTCGCGCCTAAGCCTGAGGGTCGCCTGGCTGGCGGTGAAAATCGCCAAGAGCAAGGCAGGCGCAGGCCCTTGGCCGCTGTTCCAGCACTCGGTTTGCGGCGCGTTCTCCAGGGATAGACAGCCTTTGTCTTCGATGCGGCCGTCCCCAATCCTGATCATGCCCCTGCAGGCTGGGCGGTTACGCCCGTAGCGGCATCAGCGTAGTCCCTTGCGCTTTAAGATGCTCCCGACCGATCCTGTCGCCGCACCGTGGAGCGTCGATACCGCCGAAACGAGCCGCACCGGTCGTAGCCGGCGCATCGGCGTCCACCCTTTGCGCTGCCTACCCGGCCGACTGCAGCACTTCCATCAGCTGCGGGATTCCATAGGGCTTGGACAGGAACCGCACGTTGGCCGGCAGCGGCGGCAGCTGGTCGCGGTGATGGCCGGAGGCCAGGATCACCCGCGCCTGCGGCTGCAGCGTCGCGCACTGACGCGCCACCTCGATTCCCGATACGCCGCCGGGCATGCTCACGTCGCTCAGCACGTAGTCGAAGCGGTCCGGTCCCTGGAGATGTTCCAGCGCCTGCACCCCGTCCTGCGCCGTCACCACCCGGTACCCGAACGATTCCATCGCGCAGCTGAAGACCTCCAGGATGTCCAGGTTGTCTTCGACCATCAGCAGGACGGGCTCGCTCAAGTCGGTCTCCGGATCGGCGGTTTTCACGCAAGGCGCGTCAGCCATTGTGGAGGCCACCGCGCGCATGCTCAACCACCGCGCTGCGGCATAGGCACGGGCCCTCCGCCTGCCCGCGACCGTCCGCTTCACTTGAACATAGGGGCCGTGCGCACCGCCGTGGTCCAATTGGAGAGGAACCGCCTCCAGCGGCGGCGGCGGTTCATCTGCCCGCGGCGGCACCGTCAGCGCAGCGCCTGCTCGATCTGCTCCAGGGGAGCGTTGGTCAGGGTCTTGGCGATTTCACCGACCAGCCGGTGCTGTACCTCCTTGTGCAGCAGGGGGCGCACCCGGCCGAGGGTGTGCGGGTCGGCGATCAGCACCAGGTGCGCGTACTTGTTCTTGAGCGCGCTGTCGTTGAGGCGCAGCGCCAGCTGCTTGGCGAAGGTCGCTTCGTCGATCTGCTGGCCGCGAGACTCGGGCGGAACGGCGCCCGAGGGACCATCGTCGTTCATGTTCATCAGCTCCAGCAGGTCTTCCTGCCTGAGCGCGAGCGACCGCTCGTCGCCGACGTTGCGGAATACGCGCGCACCCGCGCCGTCCGCCACCACTACCAAGGTTCCAGCGGGAATCTTCTGCATTGCTTCCTCCATCACGGGCGGCGCACGCGGGTGCGCCAGGGTCGGAGGGAGTCTAGGGAACGGCGCGTGAGGGATCCGCTAGGCGCTGCCGCGGCGCGGTGCGAGCCGCTGTCCCGGTCTCTTAAAACAGCTCGCTGCGGTTGTGCGAGGAGACAGGATCGGCCAGCGATCCGGACTACGGGTGACGTCGGCCTGACAACAAGCCAGCGGCTTCCGCTCGACGTCGTAGCCGGCGCGAGTCGTGGTGGATCTCGCCCGGAATTCTGGCGGCGGGCTTCGCGGCGGATTCAAACGATCCGCCGGCGAGGTGGCTAAAGAGCGAACGACCTCAGGCCGATACCGCAGGAGAGCGGCCCTCAGGCGAGCGCGAACCGGCTCTATCCCAGGTTCGATCGTCCTGCGTTCGCCGCCCATCGAGCCACTGGAGCACACCCGCATCATGGGCACCATCCGCATGCGACGCCGGCCGTCCGGGTCACGAGGCCCGCGTTCCGCTTTGTCCTCTGCCCTCGTGGTCGCGGTGCCTGATGCAGGGGCATTCCGTGCATGCGCCGCCGCACGGGATTTCCGCGGTTGGCGTAATTCGGATGGCTGGCGGCGCAGCCGTATCGCTTGGTTTAACACGGCCCGGGCCGGGCCGCGGCCGGGGCTGAATGGAGCCACGTATGTCGCAGCATAAGGTACCCAATACTCTGGCGATCCTGGCCCTGTTCGGGGCAATTACCGTGCTTGGTGTCGCGCCGTTCGCCTTCTACCGCTTCGCCAATGGGCAGCCAATGGCGGGCACCATCGACCTGCTGATCGTGGCCAGTGTCTGCATCGGCGTGTTCCGTGCGTGGCGCACCGGCCGTACGCAGGGGCCAAGCCTGTTCATCGTGCTGGTCAATACCGCCGGCTGCGTCGTCCTCGCCCATATGGTCGGGTTTACCGGGCTGCTGTGGGTGTTCCCGCTGCTGCTGGGCAACTTCCTGCTGATCGGCCGGGCGCCGGCGCTGGCGAGCTCCGCCTATGCCATCGCCGGGGTGGCGCTCGCCGACGCGGCGCTTCCGGACGTCATCCAGAAACTGCTTTTCGCCGTGAGCGCCGGGGTCGCCTGCCTGTTCGCCTACGTGTTCGCTTCGCGCGCCGAAGCCCAGCGCCTGCAGCTGGAGGCGATCGCGGCGCACGATCCGTTGACCGGCGCGTACAACCGGCGCGGCATGGAAACCGAATTGGCGATCGCGATGTCGACCAGCGCGCGTCGCGGCTCGCCGCTGGGGCTGCTGGTGTTCGACCTGGACCACTTCAAGCAGATCAACGACCAGTTCGGGCACGAAGCCGGCGACGCGGTGCTGGTGCGGGTCGCCGGATGCGTACGCGGCTGCACGCGGCTGGCCGACCGCTACTTCCGCCTGGGCGGCGAAGAGTTCGGCCTGCTGGTTCCGGGTGCCGATCCCGAGGCGCTGCGGATGGTCGCGGAGAAGCTGCGCGCAGCGGTGGAGGAAGAGGTGCATTGCGGTGGGCGCAGCGTCACCGTGTCGATCGGCGGCACCTGCCTGGCGCTGGGCGAATCGGCGGCCGACCTGCTGGCGCGCGCGGACGCGGCGATGTACCAGGCCAAGCGCGACGGCCGCAACCGGGTGGTGATCGACGCCGGCAGCACGGTCGGCAGTGGACGCGTTGAACTAGCGGCCTGCGCTGCGCCGTAGCCGCCCTGCTTCGCAAAGCGCCCGGCCGACATGGCGGCGCTCTAGGAAAACCGCGTGAAGTCAAGCCCAAGGGACGCCCGCACCCGATCGGGTGCGGGTCAATGGCGGCCATCCAGTCCAGCGCGGTTTCACCGCCGGATCCCCGCGCGTCGAATGCAACGTTGGCGTAGCTGCCAAGCAGAGACGGTCGATGGATCGTTGTGGAGACGATGCTTTGGTGTCCGAGAGATCGCGCACTTCTGGCGTGAACCCCGTCATGACCATGCGGCCAGCGATGACCGCCAGCGGCCTAGCCGCAACTTGGATCTCGCTCTTGTAGGACCATCGGCTCCGAGGCGGACGCGCTTTGGTGGACGCGATCTTCGCGAGCCGTCTTGGGCCATTGAATAAACCCTTTGAATCCGAAGAGTCTCATTAACGCCGCCCCACTATCGCTGCTGCACCTTCGCATTTGACTCACGTGGATAAGCGAACCATTCCGCGCATGGAGTTCCACCCTTTGCATGGATGCACAGCACTTCATCAGGAGCAACGACATGAACAAGATATACAAGCTGACCGCGCTGGTCGCCGCCATGGCGGTGGCGGGAGTCGCATCGGCAAACAGCAGCGTTTCCGCCTCCGGATACACGGCGACGAGCGGCAAGGCCCGAGCTGATCTTTCGCCACTGAATAGCGATGGCAAGCTTTTCGCCAGCGCGTCCGAGCAGGCACAGTCGGGCAATCGGAGCAAGCAAGGCAGCACGGGCAACCGGAGCAACACCGGCAGCACGGGCAACACAGGCAGCCAAGGCAATACGGGCAGCCAGGAAAACACCGGCAAGACAGGGAGAGGGAGCCAGGGAAGCACGGGCAGTAACGGCAATGCCGGTAGCCATGGCAGCACGGGCAGTCATGGAAGCACTGGTAACCATGAAAGCCATGGAAGCACCGGCACCACGGGCAGCCATGGAAGTACCGGGAGCCATGGAGGCACCGGCAACAACCAGGGCAGCATGGGCAACCAGGGCAATGGCACGGGCAACAGGAGCGGCACCGGCGGCACGGGTCACCAGGGCAGCACGGACGGCATGGGCAGCAACCAGAGTGGGACCGGTAGCCAGGGCACCAGAGGCAGTTCAGGCGGCAGCACGGGCGGCAATCAGGGAAGCACCGGCGGCAGCCAAGGCAGCACCGGTGGCGCCGACGGAACCAGGCAGAGCCAGTCCCGCAATACGAACCGGTCCGGACAATCAGAACAATCCAATCGTTCCGGAACCTCCAAGCAATCCGGCCAGTCGGGACAACGCGACCAGTCCGGGCAATCGGGCAACACCGGTTCGAGCCAAAATCCTCCACGCTCGGGCGACAAATAAGTTCGAATTGCAAGACCCAAGGGTTTCGGACTCAAGTCGAACCGAATGCCTGACCAGAAGGCGAGGCACCCGTTGTCTCGCCTCTTTTTTGCAGCGCTTATGGGTCGACGCCGAACGCGTCGTCCAGTTCCTGTCGCCGCGTCGGGCGCACCAGGCGAGACACCTCGCGGCCATCGCAAAGCACGACCACCGTCGGCCAGAGCTTCACTCCAAATGCGCGGCCGAGGGGGCGGCCACGGCCGTCTTCGACCTTGATGTGGCGGATGTCCTGGCGTGCGGCGAGGGCCGCCTGCAGCAACGGCTGCGCGTTCTGGCAGAAGCCGCACCAGGGGGTGCCGAACTCGAGCACCACCAGTCCAGGCAGCGATTCGACCTGCGCACGCGTGGGCTGGGGTTCATCGAAGGTGGGTTGAAACGGCATGCTGTTCTCCTGTTCGTGAGCCGCAACCCGCGCAACCGCATGGCTGCAATCGTCGACCGCGCATGTCCGCAGCCGTTGCTCCGCTCGATGGATGACTCCTATGGCGACATCGAAGGCTATTCACGCGACTGGCGAATGCCCCCGTCGATGCCATCGGGCGAGGAGGGCGGCGCAAACAGCTTGCCTTCGGTCACCGGCGCTGGAGCGGCGCTGTCGAAGTAGCGCCCGAGGAAGCGGTTCGTCATGCGCGCGCCCAGCGACGGCGCCAGCACGCCGGCCAGGCGGATCAATGGCGCGATCCGCCCGACCAGCACGGTGCGGCGCGGCCGGCGCGACAGCCCGAGTATCGCCCGCGCCACCTGCCGCGCGTCCTCGACCGGCGGCGGCGCGGACAAGCGCCGGCCGGTGTAGTTGCCGGCATGGACGATGCCCGGCGTATCGACGAACGCCGGGTAGACATCGCAAACGTGGATGCGCGGATGGGCGGAAAGTTCGCCGCGCAACGCTTCGGAAAATCCTCTCAGGCCGAATTTGCTGGCGCTGTAGGCGGCCGCATACGGCGCGGGCGCGAAGGCGCCGATGGAGATCATGTTGACGAACGTGCCGAAGCCTTGCTCCAGGAACATCGGCACCGCCGCGTGCGCGTCGTACATGTGGCCCAGCAGATTGGCGCGGACGACCTGTTCATGCGCGTGCATCGGCACCTCGTGGTACTTGCCGACCGCGCCGACGCCGACGTTGCTGACCCACATGTGCAGGGGCGATGCGAAGCCGCGCACGCGGCTGGCCAGTGCCTGCACCGCATGCGGATCGGTGATGTCCAGGGGCACCACCAGCACGTCGGCGCCGAGCGCGCGACAATGTCGGGCGACCTGCTCCAGCGCATCGACGCCACGGGCCGCCAGCACCAGGCGTGCGCCTTCGTGCGCGAAGGCCTCCGCCGTCGCCTGGCCGATGCCGCTCGAGGCACCGGTGATCACGACCGACAGCCGGGCGTGCTCGTCTCCCGTATTCACCGTAACCCTTTGCAACGATCGATCGCCCATGCACGAATTCGCATGGCGATCCAAGGGAAAGATGCTGCATGGAAGGACGTGCGTTCGTCGTGAATAACTGACGCGTGCTTAGCCTGGAGTCAGGCTCCCGAGGCATGGGCGATAGCGCCGCTCGCTATGCATTAGCGCAATTATTGAATACGGCTGTTCTAAGGCGATCGTCAGCGCAAGCAGTTAAAAGCGGCATCACACCGTCTTCGGCCACCGCTAACGGCATGGCGACTAGAGTCACGCATCGCCGCGGCTTCCACTTACGCGTCGACACGTCTTTCCCACACATCCGCACACTTCAGGAGATTCCCCCATGCCCGTCAAGACGATGGAAGACCTGTTCATCCACGAACTTTCCGATACCTACAGCGCCGAAAAACAAATGAGCAAGTCATTGCCGAAGATAGCGCGCGCCGTCAGCGACCCGAAACTCAAGGAGGCCTTCGAAACCCATCTGGAAGAGACCAACGGCCAGATCGAACGCATCGACCAGGTGGTCGAGTTGCTCGGCATCAAGCTCAAGCGCGTCAAGTGCGCCGCGATGGAAGGACTGGTCGAGGAAAGCAAGGAAGTGATGGATTCCATCGAACAAGGGCCGCTACGCGATGCGGCGCTGATCGGCAGCGCGCAGAAGGCCGAACACTACGAGATCGCCTCCTACGGCACCCTGGCGGCGCTGGCCAAGCAGCTTGGCTACGAGGACGCGATACCGCTGCTGCAGGCGACCCTGGAGGAAGAGAAAGCCACCGACGAGAAGCTGACCATGCTGGCCGAGCAAGGCGGCAACCAGCGCGCGGCCGAAGCCGGCTGAACAAGTTGCTCATACCCTCAACTGCGGCTGCCTAGGCAGCCGCAGTTTTAAGTTCCCCTGCCATTGCTCGCTACCGCCTGCGACCGCAGGAAAAGGGTGACACCCGGAGCCACCGAGCTTCGACCCTGGCCTGCTAGACGAATGATGTCCTGCTAGACGAACGGAAACGTGTCTAGCGTTCGCGGCAGCGGGGTGACGGCGGTAGTCTCATCGAACCATACCCAGGCATCGAACTGCAGCCCTAGGCGTGCCTGCGCGTAGTGGCTGTAGCGTTCCGTATCCGGCTGGTAAATGACGCCGATGAAGCGCTGCAGCAGTGGCGCCGACAGCGCCTCGTGCAGCGTCGGATCCGTACTTTCGCGCAGATCCAGCAGGAAACGG
>DATHAV010000071.1:0-4619 GCA_035296505.1 Pseudoxanthomonas sp. | reverse complement strand
GTGTTGCCTTGCTCGTCGACCACGTCGGCGGCGATGCCCGGGAACGGGATCGTGGCCGAGCCGGGCTTGGCCGTCGTCAGGCCCGGCAGCGGCGTGATCAGGATGTTGCCGGTCTCGGTCTGCCACCAGGTGTCGACGATCGGGGTGCGGTCGGAGCCGATGTGCTCGCGGTACCAGACCCAGGCCTCCGGGTTGATCGGTTCGCCGACGCTGCCCAGCAGCCGCAGCGAGGCGCGCGAGGTCTTCTTGACCGGGTCGGCGCCCTCGCGCATCAGCGCGCGGATGGCGGTGGGCGCGGTGTAGAAGATCGTCACCTTGTGCTTGTCGATGACCTCCCAGAAACGCGACACGCTGGGGTAGCTGGGCACGCCCTCGAACACCAGCGCGGTCGCGCCGTTGGCCAGCGGCCCGTAGACGATGTAGCTGTGGCCGGTGACCCAGCCGACGTCGGCGGTACACCAGTAGATGTCGTCCTCGCGCAGGTCGAACACCGCCTCGTGGGTGACGCTGGCGAACAGCAGATAGCCACCGGTGGTGTGCAGCACGCCCTTGGGCTTGCCGGTGGAGCCGGAGGTGTAGAGGATGAACAGCGGGTCCTCGGCGTTCATCCGCTCCGGCTCGCATTCGGACGGCTGCGGGTCGACCACCGCGTCGAACCAGCGGTCGCGCGGCATCTGCATGTCGACCGTGCCGCCGGTGTGGCGCAGCACCAGCACGATTTCCACCGAATTGGTGCCGGGCAGCTTGAGTGCGGCATCGACATTGGCCTTCAGCGGAACCTTCCTGCCGCCGCGCAGGCCTTCGTCGGCGGTGATGATGAGCTTGCTGCCGCAGTCGGCGACGCGGTCGGCGATCGAGTTGGCGGCGAAGCCGCCGAACACCACCGAGTGGATCGCGCCGATGCGCGCGCAGGCCAGCATCGCCACCACCGCGTCGGGAATCATCGGCAGGTACAGGGTCACGCGGTCGCCTTTCTGTACCCCCAGCGCCCGCAGGGCGTTGCCGAGCCGACAGACGCGTTCGTACAGCTGGCGATAGGTGACGTGCTGGGCGGGTGCGTCGGGGCTGTCGGGCTCGAACAGCAGCGCGGTCTTGTCTCCGCGCGTAGCCAGGTGCCGGTCCAGGCAATTGACGCTGGCGTTCAACTCGCCGTCGGCGAACCAGCGGATGCGGAAATCTTCCAGCGCATAGCTGACGTCCTTGACCTGGGTCGGGGCCGTGAACCACTGCAGCCGGTCGGCGGCGCGGCCCCAGAACCGCTCCGGGTCCTCCACCGAGGCAAGATAATCGCGCTCGTAGTCCTCGCGCCGGATGCGCGCGCCGGCGGCGAACGACGGATTGACGGGATACAGGTCGGTCATGGCGTCTCCGTGCGGATGTCTTCGACATGCTCGAAAGCAGTTTGCCGCATCCATGCCGGCGCGATGCGGCGGAGCGTTTAGACCTTGGTCGTACCCCTTGACCAACGCCCACCATTCCGTGCGCCAGATCACGAGTTTCGACTAATGGCGAATGGCTGCCGCGCGCGGCTGCGTTCAGGCTGCGTTCTGCCGTGGCTGTCTACGGCCATAAGGGAGATGGGTCATGACCATATCGTTCGCATCACTGGCGCGGCGGCCGCTGGCCACCGCGCTGTTCGTCGCTCTGGCGGCACCCGGCCTGGCGTTCGCCCAGACCGCGAAAGAGAGAGAGCTGGAGGCGCGCGTGGCTCAGCTCGAGAAGCAGGTGCAGTCGCTGCTGTCTCTGCAGCAACAGCAACAAACGCAGATCGCCGAGGCCCAGACCCAGGTCACCGAGGTCAGGACCGCGCAGGCGGCCATGGCGCCGGCCGATGGCAAGCCGCGCATCCAGGCTTCGCCGATCATGCCCTCGGCCAATCCGGGCACCGCGTTCTCGTACGGCGGTTTCATCAAGATGGACGCCATGGTCACCGACACCAGCGACGGACGCATCGCCGACGGTTCCTCGGGGCGGCTGTTCTACGTCCCCAGCACGATCCCGGTGGGCGGCCCCACCGCCGACGGCGGCGATCCCTACACCGACTTCCATGCGCAGTTCTCGCGCTTCTGGCTCAGCGCCGACCATGTGACCGACGGCGGAAACAAGTTCAAGGCCTACATCGAGGCCGACATGTTCGGCGGCGGCAGCAACGCGCTGGTCGGCAACGAGACTTCGACCAACACCTACGCGGTGTCGCTGCGCCAGGCCTACGTCAGCTGGAACAAGTGGCTGGCGGGCCAGACCTGGTCCAACTTCATGGACGTGGCGGCACTGCCGGACGCGGTCGATTTCGTCGGCCCCACCGACGGCACCGTGTTCGTCCGCCAGGCGCAGCTGCGCTACACCAGCGGGCCCTGGTCGGTATCGGCGGAAAATCCGCAGACCACGATCTCGGCGTTCCAGACCGGCGTGCGCTCCAACTCCGGGGACAATGTCCTGCCCGACCTGACGGCGCGGTGGATCACCAAGGGCAGCTGGGGCCATTTCACGGTCGCCGGCCTGGTGCGCCAGTTCAAGGCGGCCGACGACACCGACACCGGCGCGGCGGTCAGCGTCTCGGGCAAGTTCAACCTGGGCGCCAGCGACGACATCCGCTACGCGGTCAACGCCGGCAGCGGCATCGGCCGCTATCTGGCCTTCGGTCTCGGCGCCGACGTGGTACGCGACGCCACCGGCGATATCCATGCGCTCGACGGCTACGGCGGCTTCGTCGCCTGGCGCCACGTGTTCTCGCCGCAGGTGCGGGGCAACCTGATGTACTCGGCCGCGCATTACGACAACAATCGGGCGCTGACCGGCCCCGGCGTCACCGAGCGCGCGCATTCGTTCCACGCCAACCTGATCTATTCGCCGTTCCCGAAGCTCGACGTCGGCGCCGAGCTGATCTACGGGCAGCGGTTCCTCGAAGACGATCGCGAAGGCGACCTGACCCGCCTGCACACCCACGTCAAGTACAGCTTCTAGGGCAGACGCGAGCGCGGCCTGAGAAGTCGCGTTCGGCCACACCTTCCGCCCCGGGGCTTGCGCGCGTTCCAGCAGGCCCACCTGTTCCGAGTTCTGGGAGACGACGAAGAACGACCGCGAGAACCAAGGCAAGGCCGACTGGCACAGCCCCGCCGGAAATCCACGCCGTAGCCCGGCATGGCGCCCAAGGCGCGCTGGGAAGGCCACCCATCCAACCCAAGAGAGGACGCCGCATGACGCTCGACAAGACCGCAACGAAATACTGGAAAGCCAACCTGCGCATCATCTGGATCTGCATGTCGATCTGGGCGCTGGTGTCGGTGGGATTCGGCATCCTCCTGCGCCCGCTGCTGTCGGGCATCCGCTTCGGCGGCACCGACCTGGGTTTTTGGTTCGCGCAGCAGGGTTCGATTCTGGTTTTCATCGCCCTGATCTTCTATTACACCTGGTACATGAACCGGCTCGATCGCGAGTACGACGTGGACGAACAATAAGGCTGCGCTCATGGATCAGTTCACGATCAATCTCATCTTCGTCGGCGGCTCGTTCCTGCTCTACATCGCGATCGCCGTCTGGGCCCGCGCCGGCACGACGGCCGAGTTCTATGCCGCCAACCGCGGCGTCCACCCGGTGCTCAACGGCATGGCCACCGCGGCGGACTGGATGTCCGCCGCTTCGTTCATCTCGATGGCCGGCCTGATCGCCTTCGTCGGTTACGGCAACTCCAGCTATCTGATGGGCTGGACCGGCGGCTATGTGCTGCTGGCGCTGCTGCTGGCCCCGTACCTGCGGAAATTCGGGCGCTTCACGGTGCCCGACTTCATCGGTGAGCGCTTCTACAGCCGCAGCGCGCGGCTGGTGGCGGTGGCCGCACTGCTGATCATCTCGGTCACCTACGTGATCGGGCAGATGACCGGGGCTGGCGTGGCGTTCTCGCGCTTCCTCGAAGTGGATGCGACCACTGGCCTGCTGATCGCGTCGGCCGTGGTGTTCGTGTATGCGGTGCTCGGCGGCATGAAGGGCATCACCTACACGCAGGTGGCGCAGTACGTGGTGCTGATAATCGCCTACACGATCCCCGCGGTGTTCATTTCCCTGCAGCTCACCGGCAACGTCCTGCCGCAGCTTGGCCTGTTCTCCACCCACACCGAATCCGGCCTGCCGCTGCTGGCCAAGCTCGACCAGGTGCTGCTCGATCTCGGTTTCCAGGACTACACCGGCCACCATGGCTCCACCCTCAACATGGTGCTGTTCACCCTGTCCCTGATGGTGGGTACCGCGGGCCTGCCGCACGTGATCATCCGCTTCTTCACCGTGCCCAAGGTGTCCGATGCCCGCAGGTCGGCGGGCTGGGCGCTGGTATTCATCGCCCTGCTGTACACCGTGGCTCCCGCGGTCGGCTCCATGGCGCGGCTGAACATCATCACCACCATTTACCCTGCCGGGACCGCCGCAGAGCCGATCCAGTACGAAGAGCGTCCCGACTGGATGCGGAACTGGGAAAAGACCGGGCTGTTGAAGTTCGAGGACCTCAACGGCGATGGGCGAATCCAGTACTACAACTCCACCAACGAGGAATTCGCGACCGCGGCGGCGGAGCGCGGGTGGGCCGGCAACGAAATGGTCACCTTCAACCAGGACATCCTGGTGCTGGC
>DATHAV010000070.1:0-1523 GCA_035296505.1 Pseudoxanthomonas sp. | reverse complement strand
GTTTCAGCAGGCGGTGCAGGAAGCTTTCGTGCAGCGTCCACGCCTGGATGCGGCGCCGCGCCACGCTGGTGCGCAGGCGCGAGAGCAGGCCGCGTTCGACGGTGAGCCGGCGTTGTTCCTCGCTGAGGGCAAAGCCGTGGTATTGCACCAGCGCCAGCAGCACCGAAAGCAGGCGCAGCAACAGCAGACCCGCCAGTACCAGCGCAGCCGAGGCGACCGCGGTGGTGAGCCAGCCTAGCTGCAGGTGGCTGGCATAGCCGAACAGCTGGCGCGCGGCCCGTTCCACGAAGTCCGCCACCATCCGGTCCGGGAACACCTGCCAGGCCGCGCCGATGGCGGCCGCCATCACGATCATGCCGCGGTTGGACACCAGCCCCAGGCGCACGACCTCGGCCGTGGACAGGGTCAGCAGGGGATCGGCCGCGGGCAGCGGGGCGTCGGCCTCGACCTGGGTGTCGCGGTGCTTGACCAGGCGCTCCAGCGCCAGCGCCTTGTCCAGGCGCAGCACCCGCATCTGGGCTTCCGGCTTCTGACCGCCCGCCGATTCCAGCCGCACTTCGGCCACGCCGAACACCCGGTGCAGCAGCGACTGATGCAGCACCACGTTGTGGATGCGCGAGTACGGGATCTCGCGCAGGCTGCGGTGCAGCCAGCCCTCGCGGATGCTGAGCGCGTCGGTGCCCACGCGGTAGCGGTAGGTGAAGTACTGCAGCACCGAGACCGCCGCCAGCGCGCCAACCGCGATCAGCGGCCCCACGCCCGTCCAGATCGCGTCGCTGCCGCGGCCGAAGATCGCGAGCGCCACCAGCGGCACGACGAATTGCCGCAACTGCTGCAGCAGGACGAACAGCCACGACCATGCATGCAGGCGGTGTTCGGCGCTGTCGGGCGCGGCCACGGCGTCCATCACAGCGCGTCGTCGTCCTGGTCGAGCTGGCGCGCCAGGCAGTCGCGCAGGCGCTCGGCGTCCTCGCCGTCCAGGCCGGCGACCGACACCGCGGCCATGCGCGTGCCGGCGGTGTGGATGACCAGGGTGGCCAGCCGCAGCATGCGCTCCAGCGGCCCGCGCTTGAGGTCCAGGTGCTGCACGCGCGAGATCGGCACGCGGCTTTCGATCCTCCACCAGTTTCCGCGCTGCAGGGCGAAACCGTCCCTGTCCAGCTTCCACCGCGTCAGCCGATGGCGCTTGGCCCCCAGCCAGGCGCCGCCCATGGCGCCCATCAGCGCCACGACAGGCGCCAGCAGCCACGGCGCCTCGAGCCTGAAGACCAGCGACAGAATGGCTGCGACAAAGCCAAGCGGGAGCGCAAAACCGACCGCACTCCCCAGCGCGGCGAGCTTGGCTCCGCGCGAGGGCAGCGGCTGCCAGTCCTGCCCGGGTGCGGCGGGGGCCTGCGGAGCCGCCCACGCATTGGGTAGGGGCGGAACGTGCGGAAGCTCGTTCATGCGATCGGCCATTCTCGGTGCGGGTTGGGCTTGTACGGGTTGGGCTCGCCGCTATCGGGAGGGCGGGCGCCGAAGCG
>DATHAV010000069.1:0-4235 GCA_035296505.1 Pseudoxanthomonas sp. | reverse complement strand
TCGTAGTCGTCGATCCACCCGTAGGGCCCGTAGTCGATGGTCAGCCCCAGGATGGACATGTTGTCGGTGTTCATCACCCCATGCACGAAGCCGACCCGCATCCAGTGCGCGATCATCAGCGCAGTCCGTTCGCACACGCTGGCGAACCACGCGGCGTACAGGGCTTCCCCATCGCCCTGCAGCTCCGGAAAGTCGCGCTCGATGGTGAAGTCGGCCAGCTGCCGCAGCAGGCCGTAGTCGCCGCGCGAGGTCGGCAGTTCGAAGTTGCCGAAGCGCAGGAACGAGGGCGCGACGCGGCATACGATGGCCCCCGGCTCGGGCGCGGCGTTGCCGTCGTAGAACATGTCGCGCACCACCCGCTCGCCCGTCGCCACCAGGCTCAGCGCACGTGTGGTCGGCACGCCCAGGTGGTGCATGGCCTCGCTGCACAGGAACTCGCGGATCGAGGAGCGCAGCACGGCGCGGCCGTCGGCGCTGCGCGAATACGGAGTGCGCCCGGCGCCCTTGAGCTGCAGCTCCCACCGCTGCCCGGCGCGGTTGACGATTTCCCCCAAGCTGATCGCGCGCCCGTCCCCGAGCTGTCCGGCCCAGTTGCCGAACTGGTGGCCGCCGTAGTTGGCCGCATAGGGCTGCATGCCCGGCAGCAGCGCATTGCCGCCGAACACTTCGGCGAAGGCGGGCGAAGCGATGTCCGCTTCCTCCAGGTCCAGCAGTGCCGCGACTTCGGGCGACCAGGCGATCAGCCTCGGGGCGGACACCGGCGTGGGATCGACCCGCGACCACGCTGCGCCCCGGACTTCGCGTATTCCGGGGCCGGTCCTCGGGTCGCCCGGCAGCGCGGCGAGAAAGCGATTGTCGAATGCCAGTGCGTCCATGGCGACCAAGTTACGCAGGCGGCTGTGCAGCCTGAATCAACGTCGTCGGAACGCACAACGGAACGCACAAATAAAAACGCCGGGGCAAGCCCCGGCGTTTCTTGACAGCGGTGCGTTTTGCTTAGAGCGGCTGCACTTCGTCGGCCTGCATGCCCTTCTGGCCCTGCACGGCGATGAAGCTCACGCTCTGGCCTTCCTGCAGCGACTTGAAGCCCGAGCCCTGGATCGCGCGGAAATGCACGAACAGGTCAGGGCCGCTCTGCGGGGTGATGAAGCCAAAACCCTTGGCATCGTTGAACCACTTGACGGTACCGGTTTGACGGTCAGACATCTTTGAAACTCCTGGAACGGATATGGAAAATCACGGCGTGGGGACCCCCGGGGCCGAGACTGAGTTGCAGGCGTTGGCAAAGCGGAAAGATGTAGCTGATCGTTTTGGATCGACTGCATCAGGCCACGATTTACGGTGACCCAAGCAAACACAGTAGGAGCACACTACACAATTTCGGCACAAAAGCCAATCCCGCCAGACAGGCCGCCAGCGTCCTCGGCTTTCCAAGCGGCCCCTGGCCGGCATGCACTAGACTGGACTGCCCACACCGGAGCCGCCAATGGCCAAGCCCAATTACTCGTTCGAGAAAAAGCAGCGGGAGCTGGCGAAAAAGAAGAAGCAGGACGAAAAACTGGCCCGCAAGCAGGCCGCCAAGGAGTCCGGCACCTCTGAAGCGACTGACGCCGGCGCGGCCTCCGTGCCCGGCAACGACCCCACCTCGCCCGCTGGTCACTGATCCGGACGCACCGGCCCGGCGGGCTCGTTCACCGACTGCAGCCGCAGGCGGCTCTCGAAGTGCCGGGAGACGCCGGTCAAAGGATCGGTGAAGGCGAGTGTCCTGGCCAACAACTGAAGCGGCCGGGAATGGTCGTCCGGCGCCTGCGGCAGCAGCTCCGGATAGACCCGGTCATTGAGGATCGGCACGGCCAGCGCCGCCATATGCACCCGCAGCTGGTGCTTGCGCCCGGTCGCCGGCGCCAGGCCGTAGCGCCAGCGCTTCGCGCCGCGCTCCAGCACCTGGATCCGGGTGATCGCATTGGCCATTCCCTCCACTTCCCGCATACGGAAGAACGGCTCCCCCTTTTCCAGGCGGCTCTGGCGCAGCAGCGGCATGGCCGCACCGGGCAGGGCCGGCGCCAGCGCTTCGTAACCCTTCTCGATGCGGCGTTCGCGAAACAGCGTCTGGTAGGCATCGCGCGTGCAGCGCCGCGCGGAGAACAGCACCAGCCCGGCGGTACCGCGGTCGAGACGATGCAGCGGCACCAACTCGGGGTTGTCGAGCTGCAGAACCAGCCGAGACAGCAGCGTCTGCCGCACGTAAGCGCCGGTAGGCGCGACGGGCAGGAAATGCGGCTTGTCCGCCACCAGCAGGTCCTGGTCCACGTGCAGGACCTCGGCATCGAAAGGGATCGGCGCCTCGTTCTCCACTTCGCGAAAGTAGAAGACCGTCCTGCCCGCCGCATAGGGCGCATCCATGGCCAGCGGACGGCACTGCTCATCCAGCACCCTGCCCTGCGCCATGCGCCGCTGCCACTGCCCGCGATCGATGGCGGGAAACCCCGCGCACAGCCCGTCGAGCAGCGTTCCGAAGCCGCCGGGCGGCAGCTGCAGGCGACTGGCGGTCACGCCTTCGATCACGGGTACGGAGGTAGCCAACACACGGGCCCGCTGGAACAGCAGGCCGTATCATGGCCGACCTTTCCTCATAGCGGCACCGCAATGGCGCTCAAATCCACCGTGGTCCGCGCCGAGCTGCAGATCAGCGACCTGGACCGGCACTACTACGCCGCCCACCCCATGACTCTGGCCCAGCATCCGTCCGAAACCGACGAGCGCCTGATGGTGCGCCTGCTGGCGTTCGCGATGTTCGCCGACGAGCGGCTCGAATTCGGCCGCGGCCTGAGCCAGGACGACGAACCCGACCTGTGGCTCAAGCGGCTGACCGGCGAGATCGAGCTGTGGATCGACCTCGGCCAGCCGGAGGAAAGTCGGATCCGCAAGGCCTGCGGACGCGCCCGCAGGGTGGTGGTGGTCACCTACTCCGGCCGCAGTGCCGACCTGTGGTGGGAAAAGAACGGCAATGCGCTCGCGCGCAGCCGCAACCTGACCGTGATCGACGTCGGTCCCGGCACGGTCACCGCGCTGACCACGCTGATGGGCCGCGGCATGCGCCTGAACGTGATGATCCAGGACGGCGAGATCCAGATCCTGGGCGGCGAGTCGACCATCGAGGTGCGCCCGCGGGTGCGGCAAGCCGCCGCAGACTAGGACGGCGCGTGGAGCATTCGCACGACCTGCTGATCATCGGCGGCGGCGCCGCGGGCCTGATGTGCGCCTTCACCGCGGGGCAGCGCGGCCTGCGCGTGCTGGTGGTCGAGCACGCCAACCGCGTGGGCAAGAAGATCCTGATGTCCGGCGGCGGGCGCTGCAACTTCACCAACACCGGCACGACGCCGGACAACTACCTGTCCGCCAATCCGCACTTCGCCAAGTCGGCGCTGGCCCGCTACACGCCGCAGGACTTCATCGACGTGGTCGACCGCCACGGCATCGCCTGGCACGAGAAGGAGCTGGGCCAGCTGTTCTGCGACGAGTCGTCCAAGCAGATAGTGAGGATGCTGGTGGACGAATGCGCGGCGGCCGGCGTGCATCGAGACCTCGTGCAGCGTCGAGCGCGTGCGGCACGAGGACGGCTATTTCGTGCTGCACACCGGCCGCGGCCGCTTTTCGGCGCCGGCGCTGGCGGTCGCCAGCGGTGGATTGTCCATCCCCGCCATGGGCGCCACCGGCTTCGGCTACGAACTGGCGCGGCAGTTCGGGCACCGCGTGCTGCCCACGCGCGCGGGACTGGTGCCGCTCACGCTGAGCGGCAAGCATCGGGAGCGCATGCAGGACCTCAGCGGCATCGCCGTGCCGGTGGAGGCACGCTGCAACGGACGCGGCTTCCGCAACTTCATGCTCATCACCCATCGCGGCGTCAGCGGCCCGTCCATCCTGCAGATCTCCTCCTACTGGCGGCCCGGCGACGACCTGCGCCTGGACCTGCTGCCGGGCGCCGATGCGCTGCGGACGTTGCGCGAACAGCAGGCATCGCGCCCCGCCGCCGAACTGAAGACCGTGCTGGGCGACCTGCTGCCGCGGCGCTTCGCCCAGCGCCTGTGCGACACCGCCCTGCCCAACCGGCCGATGAAGCAGTTCAACGAACCGCAGCTGCGGCAGATCGCCGAGCAGCTGCACGCGTGGCCGCTGGTCGCCAGCGGCACCGAAGGCTACCGCACGGCGGAAGTCACGCTGGGCGGCGTCGACAC
>DATHAV010000068.1:0-6572 GCA_035296505.1 Pseudoxanthomonas sp. | reverse complement strand
GGCGCGCAGGCGCTCGACTTCGGGCTCGGACAGGTCACGGATCTTGGTGGTGGAAGCCACGCCCGCGGATTCGCAGACCTTCTTCGACCGGGTACGGCCAATGCCGTAGATGCTCTGCAACCCCACCCAGACATGCTTCTGGGCAGGCAGATTGACACCTGCAATACGCGCCATGAGGCGACTCTCCAAACTGTTTGGTGGCCCGATTGCAGGCAAACCCGTGCAGGGTTACGGTGCAAGCCGGCGGAGTGAACTGCGAATTTTAACAACAATCTCGGCTTTTTTGGAAGCCCTGCAGGCTAGGCCTGCAGGAACCCGGCATGGGGAGTGTGCCCATGCTCCGGCGCCGGGACCGGCCTGGCAGCGGAGTCGACGGACGTACGCCCGGTTCCTCCGCTTCCGCCCCGCGCTACTCTTGCGCGGAGACTGGCTGGTCCGCACCTACGCGCGAGATTGCCGCACAGGCCGCCCTTTTCTGAGCACCGGCACGGTGGCGCCGGGCTTTGCGGAAGGACTCCCGCCTTGTTGGTTACCGGCCCCGCGCCAGACCGCCGCGCGAGCCCCCTTTCAGGTTGGCCTTCTTGAGCAGGCCCTCGTACTGGTGCGACATCACGTGTGCCTGGACCTGGGCGATGAAGTCCATCACCACCACCACCACGATCAGCAGCGAGGTGCCGCCGAAGTAGAACGAGGTACCCATCTGGGTGCGCATGATCTCGGGCAACAGGCATACCGCCACCAGATACAGCGAGCCCACCGCGGTCAACCGGGTCAGCACGCCGTCGACGTAATCGGCGGTGGCTCTGCCCGGACGGATGCCCGGGATCAGCGCGCCGGACTTCTTGAGGCTGTCCGCGGTTTCCTGCGAGTTGAACACCAGCGCGGTGTAGAAGAACGCGAAGCCGATGATCATCGCCGCGAACACGATCATGTGCAGCGGCTCGCCCGGCGCCAGCGCATTGGACACGCGCTGCAGCCAGGTGGTCGAGGTGGCCTGGCCCGACCACTGCGCCAGCGTGGCCGGAAAGGCCAGGATGCTGGAGGCGAAGATCGGCGGAATGACGCCCGCCATGTTCAGCTTGAGCGGCAGGAACGAGGTCTGGTTCATGTACCCGCTGCGGCCGTTCTGGCCTCGCGCGTAGTTGACCGTGATGCGGCGCTGGCCGCGCTCGACGAAGACCACGAAATAAGTAAAGGCGACCACCGTCAGCACGATCATGATCAGCGCGATGGCGCTGATGCTGCCGTTGCGGAAGCCTTCCACGGTCTGGATCACCGCGCTGGGCAGGCCTGCCACGATGCCGGCGAAGATGATCAGCGAAACACCGTTGCCGATGCCGCGCTCGGTCACCTGT
Organism: Pseudoxanthomonas sp.; assembly: GCA_035296505.1. Taxonomy (GTDB): domain Bacteria; phylum Pseudomonadota; class Gammaproteobacteria; order Xanthomonadales; family Xanthomonadaceae; genus Pseudoxanthomonas_A. The sequence continues at coordinate 5,217 of DATHAV010000068.1, read as the reverse complement.
TCGCCGATCCACATCAGCAGGATGGTGCCCGCGGTGAGCGCGATGATCGCGGTGAGCACGAAACCCATGCCGGGCGTGTACACCACCGGCATGCCTCCCGGAGCGACCTGGTTCTGCAGGGCAAAGGCGATGCTACCGCCCTGCACCACCGCCAGGATCACCGCGCCATAGCGCGAGTACTGGGTGATCTTGCGCCGCCCGGACTCGCCCTCCTTCTGCAGCGCCTTGAGCGTCGGGAAGATGTGCACGGCGAGCTGCATCACGATGGATGCGGAGATGTAAGGCATGACGTTCAGCGCGAACACGCTGAAACGGTGCAGCGCACCGCCGGAGAACATGTTGAACATGTCCACGATGCCGCCGCCCTGCGCCTGCATCATCGCCAGCATCGCGTCCGGATTGACGCCCGGCACCGGGATGAAGCAGCCGATGCGGTAGACGATCAGCGCACCGACCACGAACAGCAGGCGCTGGCGAAGTTCGGTGAACTTGCCCAGCCCGCTGCCCATGCCGCCTGCCTTGCCCTGCGCCATCCGCCGTTACTCCTGAACGCTGCCGCCGGCCGCTTCGATCGCGGCCTTGGCGCCGGCGGTGGCCGCCACGCCCTTGAGCACGAACGCCTTGGTCAGATCGCCCTTCTTGACGATCTTGGCGCGCTTGGCCGAGCTAGGCACCAGCTTGGCGGCGCGCAGCGCGGCGAAATCGATCTCCCCGGCCTCGAGCGTCTCGAGCTGGTAGGACAGCACCTCGGCGCAGTCCAGCTTGAGCTTGGAGCGGAAGCCGACCTTGGGCAGGCGCTTGATCAGCGGCATCTGGCCGCCCTCGAACTTGGCCTTGATCTTGCCCTTGCCGGAACGCGCGAACGAACCCTTGTGGCCGCGGCCGCAGGTCTTGCCCAGGCCCGAGCCGATGCCACGGCCGACGCGCTTGGGTTCGGTGCGGGCGCCTTCGCCCGGCTTCAATGTGTTGAGACGCATATCGTTTACTCCTCGACCCGGACGAGGTAATGGACCTTGTTGATCAGGCCGCGCACCTGCGGGCTGTCCTTCAGTTCACGCACGTCGTTGAGCTTGTTCAGGCCCAGCGCCTTCACCGACAGGCGGTGGATGGACTGGGAACCACGCAGGCCGCGCACCAGGCGCACCTTGACCGTGCCGGCGTCGCCGGAATTATTTGCTGTCATGGTGGAGATCCTCGACTTTCTTGCCGCGCTTGGCGGCGATGCGCGCCGGCGACTGCATGTCTTCCAGGCCGCGCAGGGTGGCGCGCACCAGGTTGATCGGGTTGCGCGAACCCACGGCCTTGGCCAGCACGTTCTTCACGCCCACCGCTTCCAGCACCGCGCGCATGGCGCCGCCGGCGATCACGCCGGTACCTACGGAGGCGGGCTGCATGTACACGCGCGCCGCGCCGTGGCCGGCCTTGACCGGATGCCACAGGGTGCCGTTGTTGAGATCGACGTTGAGCATGCCCTTGCGTGCGTACTCCATCGACTTTTGGATCGCGACCGGCACTTCGCGCGCCTTGCCGTAGCCGAAGCCGATCTTGCCGTTGCCGTCGCCCACCACCGTCAGTGCGGTGAAGGTGAACTGGCGACCGCCCTTGACGGTCTTGCTGACGCGGTTGACCGCGACCAGCTTCTCGATCATGCCGTCGTCAACCTTGTCGTCGCGATTGCGATCGCGACGGGGTCCGCGTTCTTCTGCCATTTCCGATTCCTTGAGCGTTGAGTGATTACGGCTGGGCCGCTTATGGTTGTGAGTTGAAGCGGTGGACCGCGATCACGCGCAGAAGTCGTGGTGCGTCCGGCACTGCCCGTGCTGGCGGGTTCAAACGTGGGGACAGGCCCCATCTGCTTCAAGCAAGGCTGTGCCGATCAGAACTGCAGGCCGCCTTCGCGGGCGGCATCGGCCAAAGCCTTGATCCGGCCATGGTAGCGATAGCCCGAACGGTCGAAGGCGATCTTATCGACGCCAGCGGCGCGGGCGCGCTCGGCGATCATGCGGCCGACCTTGGCGGCGGCGTCGCTGTTCTTACCGTTCTTCAGCCCTTCCTTGACGTCGGCCTGCAGCGTGTTGGCCGCCGCGATCACCGTGGAGCCGTCGGCGCTGAACAGCTGCGCGTACAGATGCTGGCCAGTGCGCAGCACCGACAGGCGCGGCACTCCCAGGGTGCGGATATGGGCGCGGGTGCTTTTGGCACGACGCAGGCGGGCGGTGTTCTTGATGCTCATGATCTTGATCCTTGGGAAGCCGGACGTATACGGAAAGTCCGCGTTACGCCTTCTTGGCTTCCTTGCGAATGATGACTTCGTCGGAGTACTTCACGCCCTTGCCCTTGTAGGGCTCCGGCGGACGGAATCCGCGGATCTTGGCGGCGACTTCACCGACGCGCTGCTTGTCCGAGCCCTGGACCAGGATTTCGGTCTGGGTCGGGGTGCTGATGGTGATGCCTTCCGGGGTCTTGAACAGCACCGGGTGCGAAAAGCCCAGCGACAGGTTCAGGTCGTTGCCGGCCATGGCGGCGCGGTACCCCACGCCCACCAGATCGAGCTTGCGCTCGAAGCCTTCGGACACGCCCTTGACCATGTTGGCCACGATGGCGCGGATGGTGCCGGTGATGGCGTCATCGGCCGGAGTGGCGGGCGACAGCGTGACGACGCCGTCCTGCAGCGTGATCTGCACGCCGGCCGGCTTGGCCATCGACAGGGCGCCTTTCGGTCCCTTGACGCTGATCGAATCGGACTGGAGGTTGAACTCCGTGCCCTTGGGCACGGTGATGGGCAGCTTGGCTACTCGCGACATGACTGATCTCCCTTACGCCACGAGGCACAGGACTTCGCCGCCGACGCCCTGATGGCGCGCCTGCGAGTCGGTCATGATGCCCTTGGAGGTGGAAATGATGGCGACGCCCAGGCCGTCCAGCACCTTGGGCAGGTCGTTCTTGCCGCGGTAGTGGCGCAGGCCCGACCGGGAAACGCGCGACAGGCGCTCGATGACCGGCTTGCCTTCGAAGTACTTCAACACGATCTCCAGCTCGGACTTGTTGTTGTCCGCGGAGGTCACGCGCAGGTCGGCGATGTAGCCTTCGTCCTTGAGGACGTTGGCGATGGCGACCTTGGTCTTGGACGACGGCATCTTCACCGTCGGCTTGCCCACAGCGGCCGCATTTCTGATGCGGACCAGCATGTCGGCGATGGGATCAGTCATGCTCATGGATGTTTGCCTTTGAGTAGCACCGATATCCGCGCTATGCGAATTTCGAGGGGTTGCGGCGTGTTACCAGCTGGCCTTGCGCAGGCCGGGCACGTCGCCGTTCATGGTGGCCTTGCGCAGCATGTTGCGGCCCAGGCCGAACTTGCTGTACACGCCGCGGGCGCGGCCCGACAGCGCGCAGCGGTTGCGCTCGCGGCTGGGCGAGGAGTCGCGCGGCAGCTTCTGCAGCTTGACCACGGCTTCCATGCGCTCCTCGTAGGAGGCGGCGGCGCTGGAAACGGTCTTCTTCAGCGCTTCGCGCTTGGCCGCGTACTTCTTGGCCAGCTTCGCCCGCTTGATGTCGCGGTTGACCATCGAGGTCTTTGCCATATCGGTTTCCTAGCGAATCAGTTACGGAACGGAAATTTGAAGGCCTCGAGCAACGCCTTGGCTTCGGCATCGGTCTTGGCGTTGGTGGTGATGGCGATGTCCATGCCACGCAGCGCGTCGACCTGGTCGAAATCGATCTCCGGGAAGATGATCTGTTCCTTCACGCCCATGTTGTAGTTGCCGCGGCCGTCGAACGAACGCCCCGACACGCCGCGGAAGTCGCGCACGCGCGGCAGCGAGATATTGACCAGGCGGTCGAAGAACTCGTACATGCGGGCGCGGCGCAGGGTGACCTTGCAGCCGATGGGCCAGCCGTCGCGGATCTTGAACGAGGCCACCGAGACGCGAGACTTGGTCGTGATCGGCTTCTGGCCGCTGATCTTGGCCAGGTCGGCGACCGCGTTCTCCAGGATCTTCTTGTTGGTCGCGGCTTCGCCCACGCCCATGTTGATCGTGATCTTGGTGATCTTCGGCACTTCCATCGGGTTCGCGTAGCCGAACTTCTTGGTCAGGCTCGGAACAACCTCTTCCTTGTAGAACTTTTCGAGACGGGTGGTCATGACCTCATTCCTCAGGCGTCGAACGCCTCACCGCTGGAGCGGAACACACGCAGTTTGCGCCCATCCTCCAGCACCTTGAAACCGATACGCTCGCCCTTGCCCGAAGCCGGGTTGAACAGCGCGACATTTGAGATGTGCATCGAGGCCTCGCGCTCGACCACGCCGCCGGCGACGCCCGCCTGCGGGTTGGGCTTGGTGTGGCGCTTGACGATGTTGACGTTGGACACGACCACGCGGTCGCCGTCGACGCGCACCACGTCGCCCTTCTTGCCCTTGTTCTTGCCGGCGATGACGATGACCTGGTCGCCCTTCTTGATACGGTTCATTTGTTTGTCCTCGGCTCAGAGCACTTCAGGCGCGAGCGAAACGATCTTCATGAACTTCTCGGAGCGCAGCTCGCGGGTGACTGGCCCGAAGATGCGGGTGCCGATCGGCTCCTGCTTGTTGTTGAGCAGCACGGCAGCGTTGCCGTCGAAGCGGATCAGCGAACCGTCGGGACGACGGACGCCCTTGCGGGTACGCACCACGACCGCGTCGTAGACTTCGCCTTTCTTGACCTTGCCGCGCGGGATGGCGTCCTTCACGGTGACCTTGATGATGTCGCCGATGTGCGCGTAGCGGCGCTTGGAGCCGCCCAGCACCTTGATGCACATCAGTTCCTTGGCACCGGAATTGTCGGCCGCGTCGAGGTAGCTCTGCATCTGGATCATGATTCAAGGCTCCTGGTCAGATGGCCGCACGGGTGACGATTTCGACCACGCGCCAGTTCTTGGTCTTGGACAGCGGAGCGATCTCGACCATGCGCACCACGTCGCCTTCGTTGCAGGCGTTGTCGGCGTCGTGGGCATGCAGCTTGGTGGACCGACGGATGTACTTGCCGTACAGCGCATGCTTGACCTGACGCTCCACCAGCACGGTGACGGTCTTGTCCATCTTGTTGCTCACGACACGGCCTTCGACCGTACGTTGCCCGCTCTTTTCTTGGTTGTCGCTCATAGCGGCGGTCCTTACTTCTGCTTGCCCGGCTGGGGCTGGCCGATCAAGGTCTTGACGCGAGCGATCTCGCGACGGAC
>DATHAV010000067.1:0-5436 GCA_035296505.1 Pseudoxanthomonas sp. | reverse complement strand
GCGGCGTATTCATGGAGGCCAAGCCATTCTCGATCGGGTTCCGCATCGAGCACCCGCAGTCGCTGATCGACCGCGCGCGCTTCGGCCCGCAGGCCGGGCACCCGCTGCTCGGCGCGGCCGACTACAAGCTGGTCCACCACTGCCGCAACGGCCGCTCGGTCTACAGCTTCTGCATGTGCCCGGGCGGCACCGTGGTCGCGGCCGCCAGCGAGCCGGGCCGGGTGGTGACCAACGGCATGAGCCAGTACTCGCGCAACGAGCGCAACGCCAACGCCGCGATCGTGGTCGGCATCGCGCCGGAGGACTACGCCGCGTTCGATCCCAGCGGCAGCCCGCTCGCCGGCATCGCGCTGCAGCGCCACTGGGAGGCGCGGGCCTTCGTCCTGGGCGGCGGAACCTACGACGCCCCCGGGCAAAAGGTCGGCGACTTCCTGCGCGGGCGCGCGTCGACCGAATTCGGCGCGGTGCTGCCGTCCTACACTCCGGGCGTGACCCTGGGCGACCTGTCCACTGCGCTGCCCGGCTATGCGATCGAGGCGATCCGCGAGGCGCTGCCGGCGTTCGGCCGCCAGATCGAGGGCTTCGACATGGACGACGCGCTGCTGACCGGGGTCGAGACGCGCACCTCCTCGCCGCTGCGCATCACCCGCAACGCCGACGGCCACAGCCTCAACACCCGCGGCCTGTTCCCGGCCGGCGAAGGCGCCGGGTACGCCGGCGGCATCCTGTCGGCCGGGGTGGACGGCATCCGTACCGCGGAGGCGGTGGCGATGGACATGGTGGCCGCGGGACTGGCCCGAGCCGCCTGAACCCGCGCCGCGCGGCGCGTCCACCCAGGAAAAGCGGGCGCAGGCCGGCGGCAGGCGTGCGCGATGCTTTGAAGTCGGCCCGCCGTGGGCGTCAGGAGACCCCATGAAATCCAGATCCGCCAAGCCCGAGCCCGAGGACGAGCAGCGCCGCCTGGCGGTGCTGATCGACGCCGACAACGCGCAGCCGGCGGTGATCGAGGGCCTGCTGGCCGAGGTCGCCAAGTACGGCGTGGCCAGCGTCAAGCGCATCTACGGCGATTTCACCAGCCCGCGCATGACCCAGTGGAAGGCGGCGCTGCTCAAGCATTCGATCAGCCCGGCGCAGCAGTTCGCCTACACCAGCGGCAAGAACGCCACCGACAGCTCCATGATCATCGACGCCATGGCCCTGCTGTACACCCAGCGCTTCGACGGCTTCTGCCTGGTTTCCAGCGACAGCGACTTCACCCGCCTGGCCCAGCGCCTGCGCGAGGAGGGGCTTAAGGTGTACGGCTTCGGCGAGCGCAAGACCCCGGCCCCCTTCGTGCAGGCGTGCGACAAGTTCGTCTACACCGAGGTGCTGCGCACCGACCCCGGCGTCCCGGGCGACGCGGCCAAGGCTTCGGCGGCACCGGCCAAGAAGACGCCTTCCCGAAGCGCGGACAAGGCCTTGCCGGCACCGTCCCTGGCCGGCGCGCAGCCTCCCGGGCCCCTGCCCGAAGCGCGCGCCAAGCCTGCAGAAAAACTGCCGCTGGCGCTGATCCGCCAGGCCATCGAGGAAGCCTCCGACGACGAAGGCTGGGCCGGGCTGGGCGCGGTCGGCAGCTACCTCAACAAGATCCGCCCGGATTTCACCGGCGCCTGTACGGCCACCGCAAGCTCAGCGGCCTGGCCGAGAGCCAGCCGCGGCACTTCGCGATCGAGGAACGCGGCGCCGCCGGCAGCGGCAACAAGACGATCTACATCCGCGCGCTGGGCGGATCGGTAGACTTCCGCGCATGATCGACCAAAAGCCCCGTTCGGTCGCCTGCGAACGCAACCGCGACTCCATCCTGCAGTCGCTGCGCGTGCATTTCGCCAAGGCCACGCGGGTGCTGGAGATCGGCAGCGGCACCGGCCAGCACGCGGTGCATTTCGCCGCCGCCATGCCGTGGCTGCAGTGGCACTGCAGCGACCGCCGCGAGCAGCTGCCCGGCATCCGCGCCTGGCTGGCCGAGGCCGCACTGCCGAACACCCCGCCGCCGCTGTCGCTGGACGTGTCCACCGGCCCGTGGCTGCACGGCCGCTTCGACGCGGTGTTCAGCGCCAACACCCTGCACATCATGGGCTGGCCGGAGGTCGAGGCGATGTTCGCCGGACTCAATCGCACCATCACCGCCGCGGCCACGGTGGTGGTCTACGGACCGTTCAACTACCAAGGCAAGTTCACCAGCGACAGCAACCGCGAGTTCGACACTTGGCTGCGCGCGCGCGACGAGCGCATGGGCATCCGCGACTTCGAGGCGGTGAATGCGCTGGCCGAAGGCGTCGGCCTGCGCTGCATCGGCGACCGCGGAATGCCGGCCAACAACCGCCTGCTGACGTGGCGGCGCGGCTGAACCTCAGCCGCGTTTTGACATGCGCTTAATGTTTACCGCCTACCGTGTGCGGCCCTTCCCGGCCGCTGCAGCTCCGATCAAGACTTCATGCCCCTGACCAACAGCCTCGCCGCATGGGAGCGCTGGCGCCTGTGGCTGCTGGCGCTGGCGATCGGCCTGATCGTCGTGGTGCCGTTCCTGCTGCTGCAGAACCTGTCCCGGCAAAGCCTCAAGGCGGCCGACGCGGTGGCGCATACGTACCGGGTCGAGGCAACCGTGCATGCCATGACCGTGGAACTGCGTGAAGCCGAGGAGGCGTCCATGGCGATCGCCTTGGGCGTGGATCTGCCGGTGGTGCGGCAGCGGCTGGCCGACGCCACGGCCGCCGTCGGGCCGCTGCTCGAGCGAGCGCTGCGGCTGACCGCCGACAACCCGCAGCAGCAGGTGCGCCTGGGCCAACTCAAGGAACTGCTGGAGCGCCGCCTGGCCACCACCGTCCGGCTGGCCGATGCGCCGACTCCGGAGGCGGCCACCGGCGCGGCGCGCGAGCTGTTCACGCTGTATCCCGTGCGCGGCCACCTGCGCGAGCTGCTGGACGAGGAGCGCACCCTGCTGCAGGAACGCATAGACAGCTCCCAGCGCAAGCGGGACCAGGGCCTTTGGCTGGGCACCGGCGCCATGCTGGCGCAGCTGCTGCTGCTGGGCCTGGTGATCCTGCTGCTCGGGCGCCAGGTCAAGCAGCGCCTGCAGGCCGAGCGCAGCTCGGCGCGGGCCAGCGATCGTGCGCTGGCGGTGCTGCAGACGGTGCGCGAGCCGATCGTCCTGCTCGACGCGCAGCAGCGCATCCTGATGCACAACGCCGCGTTCGCCGAACTGTACGGACTCCCCTCGGACCGGCCGCCGGGCATGCTCGGGGACGTCGGCAGCGGCGAGTGGCGCGACCCGGTGCTGCGCCAACGCCTGTCCGACGTGCTCGCCCGCGACCGCGAGCTGTGGGACTTCGAGCACCAGCAGCGCACCGCCGAGGGCCTCGCCCGCACCGTCCTGGTCAACGCGCGGCGCATGCCGCTGCCCGACCGGGACGACCACGTGGTGCTGATGACCTTGAGCGACGTCAGCGCGCAGAAGGCGACCCAGCAGCGGGTGGTCGAGCTCAACCGGCAGCTGGAGGGCAAGGTGGCCCAGGTGTCGGACGTCAACCGCGAACTGGAGGCCTTCAGCTACTCGGTGTCCCACGACCTGCGCGCGCCGCTGCGCCACGTGGCCGGCTTCGCCGACAAGCTGGGCCGCCACCTCGGCGAGTCCGCCGACGACAAGTCCCGCCACTACCTGCGGGTGATCGGTGATTCGGCGCGGCGCATGTCGATGCTGATCGACGACCTGCTGGTGTATTCGCGCCTGGGCCGCAGCGCGATGCGCCTGCAGGCGGTGGACATGCAGTCGCTGGTGGACGAAACCCGTTCGATGCTCGAATCCAACGCCCAGGCCGATCCCTCGAGCGCCGCGCCGCGCGTGGAGTGGCGCATCGATCCGCTGCCGATCCTGGTCGGCGACGAGAACATGCTGCGCGGGGTGTGGCAGAACCTGCTCGGCAACGCGGTCAAGTACAGCGCCCGCCGCGAGGTGGCGGTGATCGAGGTCACTCATGCGCAGCAGGCGGACGGCACCCACGAGTTCGCGGTGAGCGACAATGGCGCCGGCTTCGACATGGCCTACGCCGCCAAGCTGTTCGGGGTGTTCCAGCGCCTGCACAAGGCCAGCGAGTTCCCCGGGACGGGCATCGGCCTGGCCAGCGTCCGCCGGGTTCTGTCGCGCCACGGCGGCCGCATCTGGGCCGAGTCGTCGCCCGGCGCCGGTTCCACCTTCCGCTTCACCCTGCCATCGGCGCTGGATGCGCCACCTTCGGAGATCACCGCATGAGCACCATCCGCACCATCCTGCTGGCCGAGGACAGCGCCGCCGACGCCGAGATGGCGATGGACGCCCTGCGCGAGGCGCACCTGGCCAACCCCATCGTGCACGTGGAGGACGGGGTCGAGGCATTGGACTACCTGCTGCGCCGCGGCGGCTATGCCGAGCGCAAGGAGGGGCTGCCCGCGGTGCTCCTGCTGGACATCAAGATGCCGCGCCTGAACGGGCTGGAGGTGCTCAAGGAGATACGCAACCACGACGCGCTCAAGACGATGCCGGTGGTGATCCTGTCGTCCTCGCGCGAGGAAAGCGACCTGGCCCGCAGCTGGGACCTGGGCGCCAACGCCTACGTGGTCAAGCCGGTCGACATCGAGCAGTTCTTCGCCGCGGTGAAGACCCTCGGCACGTTCTGGGCCGTGTTCAACGAAGCGCCGCTCAAGGACTGACCCGCGCATGCCGCACAGCCTCGACGCGCTGGGCACGATCCGGGTGCTGATGGTCGAAGATTGCCCGGAGGACGCCGAACTGACGTCCATGCAGCTGCTCGATGCCGGCCTGCAGGCGCAGTTCGAGCGCGTGGAGTCCGCCGCCGGGCTGGAACGCGCGATCGCCGAGTTCAGGCCCGACCTGGTGCTCTCGGACCTGAGCATGCCCGCATTCAGCGGCCACCAGGCGCTGCGCCTGGTGCAGGCGCAGGCGCCGCACACGCCCTTCATCTTCCTCTCCGGGACCATGGGCGAGGACACCGCGGTGCAGGCGCTGCGCGACGGCGCGGTCGACTACGTGCTCAAGCACAATCCGGCGCGGCTCCCGGCCGCGGTCGCGCGGGCGGTGCGCGAATCCCGCGGCGAGGCCGAGCGCGAGCGCGCCGAACAGCAGCTGCTGCGCGCGCAGCGCCTGGACAGCCTGGCCATGCTCGCGGCCGGGCTGAGCCACGACCTGCGCAACATCCTGCAGCCGCTGCTGGTGGTCCCCGACCTGCTGGCCGGCCACAGCGACGATCCCAAGGTGCGGCGCCTGGCCGACATCGTGGGCGAGTGCGGCCGCCGCGGCTGCGAGATGGCCGAATCGATGCTGTCCTTCGTGCGCGGCTCGCGCGCGGCCAGCCGCGAGGTGCCGCTGGCCTCGCTGTTCAAGGCCATGCAACTGCTGCTGCACAG
>DATHAV010000066.1:0-5668 GCA_035296505.1 Pseudoxanthomonas sp. | reverse complement strand
CGCCGGCGGCGCCGGCCCGTGCGGCCAAGCGGCCGTGGTGGGCGTGGCTGATGAGCAGGATCGCCGATCCCTGGCTGGATCTGTCGATCGAGCCGGAGGACCCGCGCCAGCACCTGGATTCGCGCAGCGTGTGCTACGTGATGGAAGACTACGGGCTGTCCAATGCCTTGATCCTGGACCGCGCCTGCCGCGACGCGGGCATGCCGTCGCCGCTGGTGCCGCTGCCGGGCGATCCCCTGGGCCGCAAACGCGCCTACGTGGCCCTGTCGCGACGCAACGCCGGGACCACGCTGCTGGGCCTGGGCCTGTTGAGCGCCGAGGCAGGCGGCACCAAGACCCACTCCGGATCGCTGGCGCGGCTGCTGCAGGCCCACCGCGCCGATCCTGCGCTGGACGTGCAGCTGATTCCGGTGTCGATCTTCGTCGGCCGCGCGCCGGACAAGCAGAGCGGCTGGTTCTCGGTGCTTTTCTCGGAAAACTGGACCATCGTGGGCCGTTTCCGCCGGCTGCTGGCGATCCTGCTCAACGGCCGCGACACCATCGTGCGTTTCGCCACGCCGGTGTCCCTGCGCGCCACCATCGCCGAGGACCTGCCGCCCGAACGCACCGTGCGCAAGCTCGCGCGCGTGCTGCGGACCCACTTCCACCGTATCCGCGAAGCGGTGATCGGTCCGGATCTCTCCACGCGGCGCCTGCTGGTCGACCAGGTGCTGGCGGCCGAACCGGTGCGCGAAGCCATCGCCGCGCAGGCCCGGCGCGACGGCATCACGCCGGAAGACGCGTGGAAACGCGCGCATGCCTACGCCTGGGAAATCGCCGCCGACTATTCCAACCCGCTGGTGCGTTCGGCGAGCTTCCTGCTGACCCACGTATGGAACCGCATCTACGACGGCGTGCTGGTGCACCACCTGGACAAGTTCAAGGAGGCCGCGCCGGGGCATGAAGTGGTGTACGTGCCCTGCCATCGCAGCCACATGGACTACCTGCTGCTGTCCTACGTGCTGTACGAACGCGGCATCGTGCCGCCGCACATCGCCGCCGGCATCAACCTCAACCTGCCGGTGATCGGCACCCTGCTGCGCAAGGGCGGGGCGTTCTTCATGCGCCGCAGCTTCCGCGGCAACCCGCTGTACTCGGCGGTGTTCACCGAGTACGTGGCGCAGCTGGTGTCCGGCGGCTACTCGCTCGAATACTTCATCGAGGGCGGACGCTCGCGCACCGGCCGCCTGCTGGCGCCCAAGGGCGGCATGGTGTCGATGACCGTGCGCGCGTTCCTGCGCCAGCCCAAGAAGCCGGTCTTGTTCCAGCCGGTGTACATCGGCTACGAAAAGCTGCTCGAGGGCAACAGCTACCTCGACGAGCTCAGCGGCCGCCCGAAGGAAAAGGAGTCCATCTGGGCCCTGCTTTGGAACATTCCCAAGGTGCTGCGGCAGAACTACGGCCAGGTGGTGGTGAACTTCGGTGCACCGATCGCGCTCAACCAGGTGCTGGCCACGCATGCGCCGCAGTGGGACGGGCAGCCCCTGGGCGAGGAAGAGAAGCCGGCCTGGCTGGCCGACGCCATCGATCTGCTGGCGCAGCAGATCCACGTGCGCATCAACGCCGCGGCCGACGTCAATCCGATCAACCTGCTGGCCCTGGCCCTGCTGTCCACGCCCAAGCACGCCATGGGCGAGGCGGATCTGATCGCGCAGATCGAACTGTGCAAGACCCTGCTGGCCGAGATGCCGTACTCGGACCGGGTCACCGTCACCCCGCACACGCCCGAGCGCATCATCGCCCACGGGCTCGAGATCAACGTGCTGCGCCGCATTCGCCATCCGCTTGGCGACGTGCTGGACGTGGTCAGCGAAGACACCGCGGTACTGATGAGCTACTACCGCAACAACGTGCTGCACCTGTTCACCGCGGCCGCGTGGATCGCCTGCTGTTTCCAGAGCAACCGCCGCATGCTGCGCGCGCGCGTGCTGAAGCTGGGACGTTCGCTGTATCCGTTCCTGCAGGAGGAGCTGTTCCTGCCGTGGACCGAGGACGAGTTCGCGCAGCGCATCGACCGCACGATCGAGGTGTTCATCCGCGAAGGCCTGCTGCAGCAGGTCACCGAGGAGGACGGCGGCATCGTGTCGCGCAACGCCGGCCAGACCGACGAGGTGTTCCGCCTGCGCGCGATCGGCCACTCGCTGCAGCAGGCGTTCGAGCGCTATTACATCGCCATCTCGGTGCTGGTGAAGAACGGGCCGGGCGTGCTGGGCGCGACCGAGCTGGAAAGCCTGTGTCAGCAGGCGGCGCAGCGGCTGAGTCTGCTGTACGCGCCGGCGGCGCCGGAATTCTTCGATCGCACGCTGTTCCGCGGCTTCATCCAGAAACTACGAGAGATGAAGCTGGTGTGGCGCGACGGGAACGGCAAGCTGGTGTTCGATCAGCATCTGGATGCCTGGGCCAAGGACGCGAAGGTGATCCTCGGCCGCGAGTTGCGCCACACCATCGAGCGGGTCAGTCCGGAAGCGGCCAAGTCCGAGGTCATCGCCGCGCCCGAGTGACGCGGCAGACGCGGCCCGCAGCTTCAGAACGCCTGCTTGAAGGAGCGCTCCAGCCAGTTGCGGGCCACACGGCCGGCCGCCGGATTGCGCACCATGTGCTGCAGCGGCGAGTCGCACTGGCGCAGGTGCGGTTCGTCTTCGACCACCAGCAGCATGCGCAGCAGCGCCCGGCCGTCGGCCAGAACCGCCGGCGGCAGGTACTCGCGAAAGCCGTAGTATTCGAACAGGCTGTACAGCGAAGGTTCGCAGGCCACCAGGCCAAAGCGCAGGTCGTGCTCGAGCGCGTGCCGGTAGGTCTCTTCCATGAGACAGTCCACCACGTCCAGGGCGCGTTGGTCCGACTGCACCGCCAGACGCGATCCCACCACCACCCGCTGCAACGGCCAGGCGCTCGCGAAGCGGTCGATCTGGAACAGGCTGCCGTATTCCACCTGCACCGCGGGGGAGGAAAAGTCGTGAACGCGCAGAGTGCCCACCGCCTGGGTGCCGCGTTCGACCACGATTACCGTGCCGCTGCCGTCCAGGCCGTCGGAGATGCGGTGGCTGGCTTCATGCTGGCCCTGCTCGTTGTAATAGACCTCGCGGCGCAGCCGTTGCACGTCGCCCAGCGGCTCGCCAGGCAATATGCGGCGGACCTGCAGCGCGTCCTCCGCTGGCTGAAGAAAATTGTGGGCGCGGGCATCGACCCCGCGCAGCGAATGCAACGATGCAGACTGGTTGATCATCCTTTACCCCTTGTAATGGCGGCACCCGCGTTCGGAGCGAGTGCCAGTGATGGCCAGTACGCAAGCATCGGGCCAAATTGCTTTAAGCGGATGCGCTGCCACACGTAATTCCAAGGGTGCCGCACATCGGCAAGCCGCGGCCGATACAGTCGAACAAGTGACGCGCAGCGTCAGCCGACCACCTGCCGATGCGCCCGGCGGTCGCGGCGTTGCGGCTCAGGCAGGCTGATCGGGTATCAGCGCGCTCTCCAGCCGCGAGATGCAGTCCTTCAGCCACAGCTTGCGCTTCTTGAGCCGCTTCACCGCCAGTTCGTCCGCGGCCATGTCCGCAGCCAGCCGATTGATCTCGGCGTCGAGCGCTCGATGCTCGAGCCTGAGCTCGGACATGCGGCGGCTGATTTCGGAGGGGCTCATAGGTTCCACATGGGCAGCCTACACCGCGCGCCACGCGACCGTCACCGCGTAGGCCCGGCTACAATACGCGGCTCGATGAGCCTGGCGCCGACCCTCCACAGCCCGCTTCCGGACCCGCGCCCGCGCCGGTCCGGCGCAGCCATGGCCTCGACCCTAGGCCGTGAGCTGCAGCGCCAGGCCGGCCGGGCGATTGCCGACTTCGGGATGATCGAGCACGGCGACCGCGTCATGGTGTGCCTGTCAGGCGGCAAGGACAGCTATACGCTGCTGGAAGTGCTGCTGCAGCTGCAGCGCAAGGCGCCGGTGAAGTTCGATCTGGTCGCCGTGCACCTTGACCAGAAACAGCCCGGCTACCCGCCGCAGGTGCTTCCCGATTACCTGCGGCGCCGCGGCGTCGCCTTCCAAATCATCGAGCAGGACACCTATTCGGTCGTCAGCCAGGTGATACCGGAAGGGCGGACGATGTGTTCGCTGTGCTCGCGCCTGCGCCGTGGCGCGCTTTACGCGCATGCGTCCGCCCACGGCTTCAGCAAGATCGCTCTGGGCCACCACCGCGACGATATCGTCGCCACGTTCTTCCTCAACCTGTTCTTCCACGCCAAGCTCGGCGCCATGCCGCCCAAGCTGCTCAGCGACGACGGCCGCCACGTGGTGATCCGTCCGCTCGCTTATGTCGCCGAAACCGACATCGCCGCTTTCGCGAGGGCAATGGCGTTCCCCGTCATTCCATGCGACCTGTGCGGCTCGCAGGACAACCTGCAGCGCCGTCAGGTACAGGCGATGATGGCGGCGTGGGAGGCGCAGGCGCCGGGCCGCATCGACCGGATCGCAAGGGCGCTGGGGCGGGTCGAGCCGTCGCAGCTCGCAGATCCGCAGCTGTTCGATTTCGCGGGTCTGCGGGCGCGCGATGCGGTCGGCGGCGCGGAGCCTCCCGACAAGCCGCTGGCCGGGTCCACGCCAGGCGCTCGTGTCGAAGCGCGGATCCGCTGATGCGTGACGTGAGTTGATGGTCGAGCCGCACGGCCCGGATTGCGGCCTTCGATGCCGCCGGTGATGGGTACCGGCTTCATCTTTGCGCCGCTCCTGCGCGCTCCGTCCCTTCCCCGCCCGCCATTCCACTTTTTCACTCTTCCGGATCCACATGTTCTTTCGCAACCTGACGCTGTTCCGTTTCCCGACTTCGCTCGACGTTTCCCAGCTCGACACGCTGTTGGCCGAGACGCCGCTCAAGCCGGTGGGCGCGCTGGAGCTGTCTTCGCGCGGCTTCGTCTCCCCGTTTGCGCGCGAGGAGCCTGCGCTGTCCCATCGCATCGGCGACGCCATCTGGGTGACCGTCGGCGGCGAGGACCGCCTGCTGCCGTCGGCCGTGGTCAACGACCTGCTGGGCAAGAAGCTGGCCGAGATCGAACGGAAGGAGGGCCGCAAGCCCGGCGGCCGCACCCGCAAGCGGATCAAGGAAGACCTGGTGCACGAACTGCTGCCGCGCGCCTTCGTGCGGCCCTCGCGCACCGACGCCATGCTGGACCTCGCCCACGGCTTCGTCGCCGTGGACAGCTCGTCGCGCAAGAGCGCCGAGAGCGTGGTCTCCGAAATCCGCGGCGCCATGGGCAGCTTCCCGGCGCTGCCGCTCAATGCCGAAGTCGCGCCGCGCGCCGTCCTCACCGGCTGGATCGCCGGCGAGGCTCTGCCCGAGGGCCTGGCGCTGGGCGAGGAATGCGAACTCAAGGACGCGATGGACGGCGGCGCGGTGGTGAAGTGCCAGCACCAGGACCTGGTGGGCGAGGAAATCGCCAAGCACCTGGAGGCCGGCAAGCAGGTCACGCGCCTGGCGCTGACCCTGGACGATCATCTGTCCTTCGTCCTCGGCGAGGACCTGGTGATCCGCAAGCTCAAGTTCCTCGACGGCGCCATCGACCAGCTGGAGAACACCGACAACCAGGACCTGCGCGCCGAACTCGACGCCCGCTTCGCGCTCATGAGCGGCGAAGT
>DATHAV010000065.1:0-15084 GCA_035296505.1 Pseudoxanthomonas sp. | reverse complement strand
GCACGACGCGCCCGCGGCCCACCTGCTGGCGCAGCTGCAGGTGCCGGTGGCGCGGGCCGCGCTCCACGACCGCGAGTTCTTCCTGCGCCCGCAGCATCCAGCGCGCGAACTGCTGAACTCGGTGGCCGAAGCCGGCGCGACCTGGATGGCCGACGACGAGAGGGACCCGGTGCTGCTGCAGAAACTGCGGCATGCGGTCGACCGCGTGGTCGCCGAATACGACGGCAACGAGCAGGTGTTCGAGAGCGCCAATGCCGAGGTGCAGGGCCATTACAAGGCGATGGCGCGCAAGGCGGAGCTGACCGAGCGACGCCACGTCGAAGCGGCGCACGGCAAGGACCGGCTCGAGGTCGCCAAGCATCGCGCCGAACAGGTCATCGTCGGCGCTTTCGGCGAGGGCAAGCCGACGCGCTTGGTGCAGACCCTGCTGAGCCAGGCCTGGGCCGATGTGCTGACCCTCACCCTGCTGCGCAACGGCGAGGAGTCCGACGAGTGGCGCAAGTGCCTCGACCTCACCCGGCGCATCGCCGCGATCACCGCGGCCGGCGAAGCCGCCCCCGCGGCGGCCGATGCGGAGCTGCAGCAGCGGATCGAAAACGCGCTGTCGCAGATCGGCTACCACGGCGACGAAGCGGCGGCCATGGCCCGTCGTCTGTCCAGCGCCGAGGCCGGGCTCGAAACCGACTCTCGCACCCAGCTTGCCGCGCAGCTCAAGGCGCGCGCCGAGCCAGGGGTGCCGGCGGCTGCGCCGAAGCCGCCGCCGCAGCCCCAGCGCACTCCGCGCGAACAGGAGTGCCACGAGTACCTACGCACCCTGCCCTTCGGCACCTGGTTCGAGTTCGTGCGCCATCCGCAGGGCGACGCCCGCCGGCAGCGGCTGTCGTGGTTCAGCCCGATCACCGACAACGCGCTGTTCGTCAACCAGCGCGGCCAGCGCATCGGCGAACGGTCGCTGGACTCGCTGGCGCGGCTGATGGCAGCCGACCAGCTGCGGGTGGTGACCGAGGACAAGGGGCGCCTGATCGACCGGGCCTGGCAGGCCACGGTCAAGGCCCTGCGCAGCATCGCCGGCGCACCCGCGTCGCCGGGCGACGGGGCAGACGCATGATCAGCGAAGCCCGCCGGGCGCAGCGCCGCAACGTCCAGGAATCGATGGTCGTGGTCGATGCGATGACCGAAAAGGCCGTGGGGCACGTCGGCAACATTTCCGAAACGGGCATGCTGCTGGTGGCGCACGCGCCGCTGCAGGAAGACGCGATCTACCAGCTGCGTTTCGACCTGACCGACCGCACGGGCCGCGCCGTTCCGCTGGAGGTCGGCGCGCACCTGCTGTGGATCGGCGACGCCAACACTCCCGGCCATGCGTGGGCCGGGCTGCGCTTCCTGACCATCGGCGAGCGCCAGCTGGAGGCGCTGCGCGGCTGGATCGGCGCCGGATCCTCCGGCCGCTAGGCATTCGATCCCGGCGCGCGGCATGCGCAACTTGCGTCGGAGCGATTGCGTCAGAATCTCCCTCGTTCCGCACGAGCGAGCGCGATGAGTCCCACCAGCCACGATACCGCCGCCGATCCCGGCGTCCTTTACGCCGATCATCTCGCCACGGTGACGCGACGCGCCGAGGAAGCATTGGCCCGCGGCGGCTTCGATCACCTGCTGGTCCCCAGCGGCACGCTGCACTACCAGGTGTTCGACGACCGCGACTACCCGTATGCGGTCAATCCCCAGTTCAAGGCCTGGCTGCCGTTGACGCGCGTGCCCGGTAGCTGGCTGGTGTACACGCCGGGCCGCCGGCCCCGCCTGATCTTCCACCAGCCTCTGGACTACTGGCACGCGGTGCCGGCGGCGCCCAGCGGCTGGTGGGTCGCGCATTTCGACATCCGCGTCATCCGCACGCCGGCCGACGCCGTGGCGCTGCTGCCCCCGCACGCGGCGAGGTGCGCGATCCTGGGCGAGCCGCAGAGCACGCTGGGCGAATACGCGCCCAACAATCCCGCCGCCGTGGTGGCGTACCTGGAGTACCAGCGTTCGTACAAGACGCCGTACGAGATCGCGCTGATGCGCCGCGCCCAGCGGCTGGCGGTGCGCGGGCATCGCGCGGCCGAAGCGGCGTTTCGCCAGGGGCGCAGCGAGTTCGGCATCCACATGGCCTATTGCGAGGCGGTCGGGCAGGACCTGGACGAGCTGCCGTACCACAACATCGTGGCGCTCAACGAACACGCGGCGGTGCTGCACTACATGGAGTTCGAACGCACCGCGCCGCAGCCGCCGCGCAGCTTCCTGATCGACGCCGGCGCCAGCTGCCACGGCTACGCCAGCGACATCACCCGCACCTACGCGCTGGAGCGGGACGGCGAGTTCCAGGCGCTGATCGACGCGGTCGACGCGGCGCAGGTCGAGATGGGCCAGCGCGTGCGCGCCGGCGTCGACTACCGCCAGCTGCACGTGGACGCGCACCTGAGCCTGATGGGCATCCTCAAGGACTTCGGCGTGCTCAAAAGTTCGGCCGAGGCCGCGGTCGCCACCGGCGTCAGCGCGGCGTTCTTCCCGCACGGGCTGGGCCATCCCATCGGCCTGCAGGTGCACGACGTCGCCGGCTTCGCCGCCTCCGACCGCGGCGGCACGATCGAACGTCCGCAGGGGCATCCGTATCTGCGCATGACCCGGGTGCTGGAGCCGGGAATGGTGGTGACGATCGAGCCCGGCCTGTACTTCATCGACATGCTCCTGGACGAAGTGAAGCGCAACGGCCACGGCGACAGCGTCGACTGGACGCGCGTGGACGCGCTGCGGCCCTACGGCGGCATCCGCATCGAGGACGACGTGCTGTGCACGCCGGGCGAGCCGCAGAACCTGACCCGGCCGGCGTTCGCCGCCGCGCCCGCCTGAGCCGGAGCCTGGCCATCCTCAGGATCCTGTTCGTACGCGGCCAGAACCGGCTGCGCCGCCCGACCGCCGAACCTTGAATCAAGCCGACCTGCAAAGCAAAGTTCGGCTTAAATAAATTGTTAGGTTGCGGTAGCTGAGCAACGCTCACCTGCAACCTTCATCTCGAGCTTGTCAGCTAAGTTGCGTGCAACGCCCTCGGCGCCACCGCCAAAATCGACAGACACCTTTTCCTCCCACAGTTTCTCTCCACTGGGCGAATAACAAACGACGCGCCCAGTCTCCCACGCTGCATCAGCGTCCAAAATCGATCTCCACGACTCCTATGGCTTTGCCTGACCGGACAATCGTAATGGCTCGGAGTAGAGAGCCTTCGTGGTAGGGAACATTATCCCCGGGCACGGCTCCGATCTGAGCCGCCGCCCAAGGACGATCTGGATCAGGAACAACGAGTACGACATCTCTGCTCGGGGATTCTTGTGCCGTCACCACGGGTGAAAGCATGAGGATCAGCATTGCAAATAAGCACTTCATGAGGTCGCCTCGAAGGTTTGGTCCGAACCTAACACGTGTTCGCCCAGCACCCCGGGCTGGAGGTCGCGGTGATGGAGAAGACCCATCCGCGCAAGCTACGGCAGCGCTTCGAGCGCGAGCTGCGCGGCCAGCGCGTGGTCCGCCTCGACATCCCCCGATGTCTATCCTTAATATGCACCCGGAACGGGTGGCGCTGCTGGAGTCGCGGATGGCGCGCGTGCTGCGCTGACGGCGGCGGCAGACCGGCGGCGCGGCGTGCTCAGGCCGCCGCCATCGCCGCTTCTATTTCATCCGCGCTGCGGGCCAGCGCGTCGGTCAGCACGCGATGGCCGCTTTCGGTGATCAGCACGTCGTCCTCGGTGCGGATGCCGATCCCGCGCCACTTCGGCTCCACCGTGGCGTCGTCGCTGGAAACGTAGAGGCCAGGCTCGACGGTGAACACCATGCCGGGCTCCAGCAGGCGGGATTCGCCGCCCAGGCGGTATTCGCCGACGTCGTGCACGTCCAGGCCCAGCCAGTGCCCGGTCTTGTGCCGGTAGAAGCGCCTGTAGCCGCCGCTGGCGACGTTCTTCTCCAGCGTGCCCTCGAGCAGGCCGAGCCGCAGCAGGCCTTCGGTCAGGGTGTGCACCGCCGCCTCGTGACCGGCCTCGTAGGGCACCCCCGGCCTGGCGCAGGCCAGCGCCGCGGCCTGCGCGGCGCCGACCAGGTCGTGCAGCGCGCGCTGCGGCGCGGTGAAGCGGCCGTTGACCGGGAACGTGCGGGTGATGTCGGCGGCATAGCCGCGGTATTCGGCGCCGGCGTCCACCAGCACCAGGTCGCCGTCGGCCGCGCGCGCGTTGTTGGCGCGGTAGTGCAGCACGCAGGCGTTGCGGCCGGCGCCGACGATGCTGCCGTAGGCGGGCCAGGCGTCGCCGGCGCGGAACACCCGCTCGATCTCGGCCTGCAGCTGGTATTCGTGCACGCCCGGACGCGCGGCATGCATGGCGGCACGGTGCGCGTCCACGCTCAGGTCGGCCGCGCGCTGCATCAGCTTGAGTTCGTCTTTGGACTTGAACAGCCGCAGTTCGTGCAGCAGGTGGCCGAGCTCCATGAACTCGTGCGGCGGCTGGGCGCCGTGGCGCACGTGCTCGCGCACGCGCTTGACCCAGCCGATCAGCTTGAGGTCGAACTCCGGGTCGCGGCCGAAGTGGTAGTACACCCGCGACCGCCCTTCCAGCAGGCCCGGCAGGATTTCGTCCAGGTCCTCGATCGGGTAGGCGTCGTCCATGCCGAACCGCTCGACCGCGCCTTCCTGCCCCGCGCGCGGCCCGTCCCAGCCTTCGCGCTCGAGGTCGCGTTCGCGGCAGAACAGCAGCGCTTCGCCGTGCTTGCGGCCGGGAATGAGGACCAGCACCGCCTCGGGCTCCGGAAAGCCGCTCAGGTACCAGAAGTCCGAGTCCTGCCGGTACGGGTAATGGGTATCGTGGCTGCGGATGCGCTCGGGCGCGGCCGGCAGCACCAGGATCGCGTCGGCGGCGGCCATGCGCATCAGCTGCCTGCGGCGCCGCGCGAACTCGCCCGCCGCGATGCCGGTGGACGCGCGCATCAGTTCAGGCTCTGGCGATGGCGCGGGGCCATCACGCAATCCCCGTGCAGCAGCAGCGCCGCGACGCGCACGAACTCCTCGATCTCGGCCAGCGCGTCCTGGTCTTCGTCGTCGTCGCCGGCCTCGGGCGCCGCCTGCGCCAGGCGCGCCAGATCCTGCAGGGCTTCCTCGGCCTCCTCGGACAGCGGGGGCCGCCGGCCCGCGGCCAGGCCGAAGCCGCCGAGGAAGCCGCGGCACCAGCCGAACAGCGCGTCGGCGCGCTCGGCGGTGGCGCCATCGTTCTCCGGCAGCAGAAGGTCGAAACCGAAGCCGCGGTCCTCCAGCTGCGCCGCGCTCGCCTGGCGCAGGTCCTCGAGCGGGCCATCGTTCGCCGCCGGCAGGGCGGCGTCGGCCAGGACCCTGGCCGGCCAATCGGGCGTGTTCTCGCCACCGCCGGCCAGCCAGCCGCACAGGGCGCCGTGCAGTTCGGACGGGTCGCTGCCCAGGCCGCCGCGGCGCATGGCCTCGGCCACGTCTTCGATCGGGGGAAGCTCGGCCATCAACGTGATCCGTGTCGTCCAGCGGACAAAATCGCAGCTGGATTGTAGCAACGAAGCGCGAAGCGCCGGGTGCGGCGCCCATCGCGTGCTTATGTTCTAGCGTTCGTTCGATGGATCGACGAGCCGCGCACCGGCCTTGTACCGCTTGAATGCGCTTTTCGCGGCAGTGGCGACGGCCTTATCGGCGATCGCGTCGGAGACCGGCATCGAGGCGGATCGCATCGGCGACGTCGCTAAGCGATCGCCGCTGGGATTCGGCGCCACTGGCCGTCTTTCGGCCCCACTGGGCCGAGGCTTCGGCCGGCTTGACCCGCCGCCGCGACGGCGCCTATCGTGGACCCATGGACCCGTCCGCCATCGACCAGCTCCGCAGCCTCGCCGCGCGCGTCCACGAGCTGGTCGACCGCTGCCAGCGCCTGGCCGACGAGAACCGCAGCCTGCGCATGCAGCAGGAACAGCTGGTGGGGGAACGCTCGCAGCTGCTGACCAAGAACGAACAGGCGCGGTCGCGGGTTGAAGCCATGATCAACCGGCTGAAATCGCTGGAGCAGCACACGTGAGCGGCAGCGAGGCGGTCAGCGTGCACATCTTCGACCGCGAGTACACGGTGGGCGTGGAGGCCGGCGAGCGCGGCAGCCTCATGGCGGCGGCCAAGCTGCTGGACCGCAAGATGCGCGAAGTCCGCGGCGGCAACCGCATGGCCGCGGTCGACCGCGTCGCGGTGCTGGCGGCATTGAACCTGGCGCATGAACTGCAGCAGCTGCGCGACGAGAACAGCGCGCGCGAGCGCGAGTTGAACCGCACCCTGGCCGATCTGCACGGCAAGCTCGACTCGCTGCCGGACGCGCCGCGCTAGCCGTACGGCCAGGCGCTGCGCCGCATGCGGCCGTGCATGCACCAACCGGACCGCGCACTGAATCGCACCGACGAACGGACGTCGTATCCGCGTCCGCGCCGCTATACTTGCCCCACATCCTCTGCCGTGAACGACAGCGCGCAAAACATTCGCCTTGTCCCTTAAATACGACCACGGGACGGGAACGGAAGCCGGGAGTGCAGGTCCGCCTCGCAGCGGGAAGCCCGATGGCCCCCAACCCGCCCCACTTGAACCTCGGGTTCAAGGTCGTTTCGCACGCATCGTCATGGCGGAGGATGTATCCCTAAATTCTGCCGATCTTCCCAACCTCTTGATATTAAAGATCTTCCTCAATGGAGATGGCAGACTCGACTGATTGAGCTACTTTTCGTAAGTGGCTCATTATTGGTCCCACAACCGCCGGTTTTTGTTCCGGCTGTGCGTCCCACACGATCCGCGTGCGCTGCTTGTCGCGTCATCATCAAGGCAAGACTAGGCTATCGCCGGAAACGCCGGACGCAAACGGTCGGACCAGCTCAGCCCGCAATGGACAAAGGCATCAGGTCTGCCTAGGATCGCGTTAGGGTTCAAAGGCATAGGGACATGCGGGTACTACTTCTCACGCTGGCAGCCATGTTCGCGTCCGGGTTGTCTAATGCAAACGCTGCCGCGCCAGCCCGGGAGTCCTCGACTTCCCAACCCTCAACGACTAGCCAGCTTGCGTCGCTACGGACGCTCCTACAGGCACCCGACAGTCGGATCGACCTCGCCCAGGCCAAGCTCGCCATCGACCGCATGATCGATCAGAAGATCGACGAGGCGGCCACGCTCCGACAGTTGGATATCTTGGCCACCCGCATCAAGGCCCGTTTTCCCGTCGGGGCAAACGACGCGGTCAAGATGGAACTGCTGCTGGCGTCTTTGCGCCAGCCTGGGCCTTGGAACGATTACCGGCCCTTCAGTTATGACCTGGATGACCCGTTCGGCAAGGACATCCGCAACAAACTGATGTCGACCTATCTGGCTAGCCGCAAGGGCAACTGCGTTTCGATGCCAGTGCTGCTGGTCATCCTGGGCCAGAAGCTGGAATTGAACATCACCTTGGCGACGGCACCCGAGCATGTGCTGGCCAAGTTTCACAACCCGTTCGATAACAAGTGGGTCAATGTGGAAGCGACCAGCTTCGGCTTCAAGCTCGACAGCAGTTATCAGCGAGAAGGCGGCATCACGCCGTTGGCGATGAAGAACCGCATTTACCTGCGTCCGCTCAGCAAGAGTGAAGCCGTTGTGGTCATGGCGGGCACGCTGTTGGAGTTCTATGGTCGGCAGGGGCAACAAGATCGCCGCATCGCGGTCGCCGACTTGCTTCTGCAGACTGATCCGAAAGACGTCTCTACGATGCTGCAAAAAGGCAATGCCTACTTCCGAATGGCGAAAGAGCGTTACCTCTCGAAATACCAGTCGCTGGAAGAAATGTCGCCAGCCCAGCGGCAGGAACTTGAAACCTTGCAGCACAACAACGATCTGTGGTTCGACAAGGCCGAGGCGTTGGGTTGGACAATACCTACCCAGACACGAAACGCAAACTATCTACAGCACATTCAACGCATCAGAGCCGCACAACAAGGAGGCCAGTAATGAGCATGTTCAAACCTATGGCAGGCTGGTTGCTGGCCTTGTCATTCATCGCTTTCAGTGGGCCAGCCGCCGCACGATATGTTCAGTCCGATCCCATTGGTCTCGCTGGGGGAATGAATACCTATGCCTATGTGGGCAACAATCCAGTGAATCTTACGGATAGGCTGGGTTTGGCCTGCGATCAGCGAGGCTGCTGGGTCACACCAGCGGAACAGGGCTACGCAGATGCCGGAAACTATAGCCTGTATTACCAAGCAGCGTGTACTGGCGGTGATCCCTATGCCTGCCGAGCGGGTGAGGTCGCTGCGAATAGAGGGTTTCTTTCTGGGGTAACAAACACCCGGCTGGCTAACTCGCTTCTAAAAAATACAAAGGAAAAAACCTGCGAAGCAGCGAATGAAGACATGCTCAGAAAAATGGAAGCCATCCGTATTGCCCTGGCTAGGGCTCATGCCGGCGCTTTGAATGCCGCCGGAGCAACTCTACAGAATCCTGCCATGCTTGATCGCGTCGGAGACATCACCCGGTTTCACCGTGACGTGTTCGCGCAGCATAGAGCAGACCCGAGTATCTTTGGGGGCTCAACATGGGATAGTTACATGGGATGGTCGGGCGGTGCGATCTATGACTGGTGCCCTTCTCCAAGTTGCCGCCAGTGATAATGCTTCATAATTTAGGCCATTGGTTCTGGATCGTTTTGGATGTGGTTGGTTTCGAGTCCGATGATAGGTATGCCTTCATGAAGCACTCCCAGCATACACGCCCCCTACTTTTCGGGGTATTTTTCAGCGCTCTAGCGCCTACACTACTGCTGTCCGCACTGCTTATGATATCGCCCGAGCGGGTCATGATTCCTGTGTTGCTGGTCGTTCTTGTTGCTTTCCCTGTATCTCTCGCTGCATCTGTCCTATTTGCCCTTCCTTACGCCATGTGGCTTCGTTCCAAAGGTTGGTTGAGTGCAATTCCACTTTGTGTTGCTGGGTTAGTCATTGGCGCTATTGTCATGGCTACTTTTAACTATCAGATGAATTACTGGCCACAGATGAACGATCAATCATTGGCTGGGTGGATCGCATGGAACTCAGCCCAAAAGGGTGCTGCATCTGGGGCGGCTCTGGGCGCAATCTCAGCCGCGGCTTTCTGCATGGGCGCGGGCATAAAAATTCGTTCAAATCGAACTATGCCAGTTGAGCGTCCATGAAGAGCAGACAATGTTCCCCAAGAATGTCAATGATATTGACGTCTCCCGCTTTCAATAGTGAAAGGATTTACGTCCCGGCTTAATAGCAGTTTATGCGAGTTATTGGCGTAGTTACTTTCAGCGCCACGTCTCGATGACAGTTCTGGCGTGTAGCAGTTGTATGAATTGATACTCGTTGAGATACTTCTCACGCAACCTGTTCTTGAGATATCCAACGCACTCCAGACCGTTCGTATCGGGCACATTTATTCTCGAACGTGCTGCGCTACAGGTAGTACGAGACTCTGTCGAAGCCATGCCGACGGCACAGTTCCTTGACCGGTGGCTCTGCCTCCGCCTTACGCAGGAACCCAATCGTCTGTTCCGGAGAAAATGCTTCTTCATTCCAATTTCTCATTGGTCAGGGGTTGACTCTAGATTGGAGTCTACTAAAAGCAAGAGACGTTGGAGATGGCCGAAGAAATTTAGCGGTTGGGAAGGATGTCGCGAACCGCAGCAGCAAACGTATCTCGGGTATCGTCGTCTAAGGATATTCGACACCACTCGGTCGCCATGGTTTCCCAAACGTTTGTCTTGCTTTTCAGTATTTTATCGCCGACCCGTTCTGGCCATGCATGAAAATGGGGATCAAGCATGGCATCCTCCAAGTAAGAATGTAGGCTACCCGCTCCGATCCCAAAACGTTCATGCAGAAGACCCCAGTTCTTGGCTCGAAGCCCCTCGAAAACGACTTGCTCAGGAGCTTGTGTGCCAGGTAACTTCACACAACCGGAGGCAGATTCTTGGTCACCATCCAGAACGCCTAGACCTGGCTGCGGCAGCTTTCCCTCAAATGCGAGCTTGCCCATCATGGCAACAACGTTTGCTGGACCAACAGACGAAATCTTCAGATGAGACAGAAGATCCCCACCGTCCGGGTGAGCAGCAAGTATTTCGCGCGTCCAAATTTCTGCAAAAGAATCCTCAACGTAGACGAAGGCTTCCGGGTGAGAAATGTCATCCAATTTTGTTAATGAAAACTCTGGACTGGCACCATAGACCACACTAGGACCAATTGGTGTCGGCAACAGAAGGATGCGGGCCTCGGGAGGTAGTTCCTCTAGAATGTAGGGGCTGTGAGTCGAAACAATTACCTGTGCTCGGCGCTGGCGACTTAGCTCAGTAAGGAAATTGATTAGACGACGCTGGGCTTTCGGATGAAGCGACGCTTCAACTTCGTCCACAATAATCAGAGAGTTCTGGGGTACTTCTTGCAACGCGCGTATTAAATCGAGCGAGGTGTCCTCGCCCGCGCCCTGGTGGAACTGAGAGATCTCGCCAAACTCCCTCCTCAGCAGCCCGACGGCCCTCTTCTCATTGACATCAGGGGTTGCGAAGCGGGCGTCTTGATATTCCCTACCTAAGATATAAGACAGCTTTCCTCGATACTCATCGCTAAGAGCTTCGGTAGATATCTCACCTGCTGCTAGGCGAGCCACCTTTGCGTAGCCTGCTGTAGCATCCAAGGGAAGCGTCCGGGCCACGTCAAACCAGTAGATTCGCCGCTTGTACCGCTTCTCTGGAAAGCTCCAGCGTTTGGAGGGTTTGCGAATCTTGAAGGTTGCAGAGTTGTCACCCAACTTGATTGCATAGCCGAGCTCAACCTCTTTAAGCGTGTCCCAATGGGTATCTAAAAAGAAATCGGAAGGATAATAACCGGACTCTTTGTCGTAGGCAGCGGCAGCTACCTTCAGAACAGTGCTCTTACCGGCACCGTTCTCTCCAACAATGGCCGAAACAGGAAATTTAAACTGAACGGACTGACCCTGCCAACCCCTGAGCCCCTTGATTTCGACTTTGTCCAGGAACTGCGGCCAAAGGCCACCTTGGAACTGCTCACGAATGCGCTGAATTTCCCCAAAGTTCAAGCGATTTCTCCCAGATATTTTGTCGTACACATTCTAACCCAGCAGAGCCGGCGCTTGAAAGCGGTTTAGACACATGCTTTCAACCTCGGGCAGAGCGCTTGCCTCAAGCCTCGGCATGTGAGCAACGCAGCCGGGACTAGCGTTGCTATGTGTAATTAACTGCTCTTGCGTACCGTCCTCCCTACCTGCCTATGCGTTCTTTCGCTAACTTCTTCAAAGGCTAATCAGCATTCTTAAAACCGGCGACTCTTTGAGGGAGCGGTAGATAGCAATCCTCCTTTTTCCTTCTCTCTTCCATGTCTGCGCACAATGGTCTTCGTGACAGCGGTCTATACTCCCGGTACTTTCTGAGTGCTAGAGCGCCGCAGCCGATGCCTTCCGACAACGCCGTACTACGAAGCGGGCTGCGCGCCGCGCGGCGCGCGATTCCCGCCTCCCAGCGCCTGGCGGCGGCCGAGGCGCTATCGGCACGCCTGCTCTCGCTGCCCTTCGCGCCGGTCGAAGGTCATGTCGCCGGCTATTGGGCGCTGGACGGCGAGATCGCGTTGCACCGCTGGCAGGTGCGGCTGCCCAAGCGCCTGGTCTACTGCCTGCCGGTGCTGCACCGGGACAAGCGCCTGCGCTTCGCCCCGTGGCGTGCGGGCGACGCACTGGCGACCAACCGCTACGGCATTCCCGAGCCCGACGTCGATCCCGAATCCGCGCTTCCCGCGCAGGCCATGTCGCTGGTGGCGATGCCGCTGGTGGGCTTCGACGAGACCGGCCACCGGCTGGGCATGGGGGGCGGCTGGTACGATCGCAGCCTCGAATCGCGTCGCGGCAGCGCGCCGCCGCCGTGGCTGGTCGGCGTGGGCTTCGACTGCCAGCAGGTGGCCTCGCTGGACGCCGCCGAATGGGACGTGCGCCCGGACGCGATCTGCACCGAAACCCGAACCCTGCTGGCCTCCGCATGAGCACACGCAAGCGCCATTGGCTGATGAAATCCGAGCCCGAGGATTTTTCCATCGACGACCTGCGCAAGGTCGGCAAGGAGCCCTGGAGCGGCGTGCGCAACTACCAGGCGCGCAACTTCATGCGCGGCATGCAGGTGGGCGACGGGGTGCTGTTCTACCACTCCAACACCAAGGTGCCGGGCATCTACGGCATCGCCGAGGTGGTCGCGCCGGCCTACCCGGATCCGACCCAGTTCGACCGCAAGTCCAAGTACTTCGACCCGGAGTCGACCCGCGAGGAACCGCGCTGGTCGCTGGTCGACGTCGGCTTCGTGCGCAAGCTGAAGCGTGCGATCGCGCTGCAGGAAATCCGCGAGCAGGCCGAGGCGCTGGGCGAGGAGTTCGCACTGATCCGCAAGGGCAGCCGGCTGTCGGTGCTGCCGGTCACCGCGGCGCAGTGGAAGACCCTGCTGTCCCTCGAATAACCCTACTGGAAGACACCGCGTGTCGCACAACGAAGCCAAGCGCCTGGCCGCCGAAAAAGCCCTGGAGTACGTGGAGGACGGCATGGTGGTCGGGGTCGGCACCGGCTCGACCGTGGCGTTCTTCATCGACGGGCTGGCGCGCATCCGCCACCGCATCGCCGGCGCGGTGTCCAGCTCCGAGCAGAGCAGCGCGCGCCTGCGCGGGCACGGCATCGAAGTGATGGAGCTCAACCACGTCGGCGACCTGCCGCTGTACGTGGACGGCGCCGACGAATGCGACCCGCACAAGCGCCTGATCAAGGGCGGCGGCGCGGCGCTGACGCGCGAGAAGATCGTCGCCGAAGCCAGCGCCAGGTTCGTGTGCATCGTCGATCCGGCCAAGCGGGTGCCGGTGCTGGGCCGTTTCCCGCTGCCGGTGGAAGTGATCCCGATGGCGCGCAGCCTGGTGGCGCGGCGCATCCTGGCGCTCACCGGCGGGCAGCCGGTGTGGCGCGACGGCGTGGTCACCGACAACGGCAACGCGATCCTCGATGTGCATGGACTGTCGATCGTCGATCCGCTGGCGATGGAAGCGGAACTGGCGCGGATGCCGGGCGTGGTCGAGGTGGGCCTGTTCGCACGGCGCCCGGCCGACGTGGTCATCGTCGGGGGCGAGCCGCCGACGGTGTTTTAAGCGACCCGCCCATTTCCCGGTCTGGACTTCGACGCCGCCATCGGCGCCTGCACCCGAAGACCGCAACGGCTTACAGGGCTGCACTCGTCCGCGGGAGGCGCTGGGCGATGCAAGCATCAGAATCACGTGGACCCGCGAGAGGTGGCGATTCGATCCTGCCGTCGCCCGACCTCCAGACGATCGATCAGCAGCTCGCCCAGCTCGCCATGCGCTAAGAGCCGCGTCCCGCGCAAAGAAAACCGGCGCCGCCCGACCGTCACTCCATCCGCGCTGCCGAATCCCGTCTTCAGTCCGGACGCAGCCGCGTCGCCTTCCCCGGCGGCGTCGACAGCGCCCGAGCCTCGGACCCGCTAGGTCAACGACCCGCCGATCCGACCGCCGACGCCTTGCGCCGGCCTGGGCGTTTCCCGTTCTTGCCGGGCGAGGACAACACACGGATGAGCTCTCGCACCAGCGACTGCTGCTCCTGGTTGAGCAGAGCATAGTGGTTGACCAGCACCTCCTCCTCGTCCGATCCGGCGCGCCAGGCGGCGCGTGCCTCGGCCACCCGCGTCGTCGGCTTGCCGAAGGCGAGCTCGCAGGCATCCGCCTCCACGGTCGCCGCCAGACCGGCGAGCTGGTCCAGCTTCGGGAAGTGCTTGCCGTTGCGCCAGTTGGACACCGTCTGCGTGGTCACTCCGACGCCGTTGCGCGCCAGCAGCTTCACCAGCTCGCCATCGCTCATCGTGTCCTTGCCGCATCGGCTGAGCGCAGCCTGCAACCGGTGGGCAAATTCGAGTCGTCGACGTTCGCTGTCCATGCGGCGACGTTAAGTGCCCGATGTCGCCGATCCTGAAACTGTTGTTTTATTTTATATGCAAGCCATACTTTCAAAAGCCCACCATTCCCCTGGGACGCCATGCCGAGGCCGCCGCCGGAGCCACTGCCCGAGATCGTGGCCCATGACGATGGCGACGCCTTGCGTGCAGTCGTCCAGGTCCGCTTCGGCGTACCGCGCACGGGCGGCGGGCGTCGCGCGTGCGTGCGCATGGTGCACGTATCCAGCCTCGGATCCGAGGCGGTGCGGACCGCCGCGGACCGCGGCGCATGAGCACCGAGGAAAACCCGCGGGTCCTCTCGGCCGTGCTGACGCACAAGGTCGGCAAACTGTCCGCCGGCCTGGAACGGGGCACGGCGGAGCTTTACCGGTGGGTCACCCCGGTCACCGGGGAGCTGCTGCGCTGGTGGTTCGGCAACGAAACCGTGCAGTCGCGCAGTTTCAATTTCCACCCC
Organism: Pseudoxanthomonas sp.; assembly: GCA_035296505.1. Taxonomy (GTDB): domain Bacteria; phylum Pseudomonadota; class Gammaproteobacteria; order Xanthomonadales; family Xanthomonadaceae; genus Pseudoxanthomonas_A. Next base: position 579 of record DATHAV010000065.1, on the reverse strand, counting down.
GGCCAGCGCCAAGCCATGCTCAACGTCATCGTGGCCCACGAGCTGCTGGGCAGCCGGGATCTGGCCGATCTTTACAGGCAGGTCTGTCCTTGGGCGCTGCAAGGAAGCCGGCTGGCCGAAGCCGCGCAGGAGACGCACGCCCATCCGAAGTACTGCCTGAAGATGGCCGGGGGCACCGGCAAGACCTGGGTGCTGGAAGCGCTGCTGCTCTGGCAGATGCTCAACAGGACGGCGGCGCTGGATGAAGCCCGCGACGATCCTCGCTTCACCCGCCATTTCCTGATCGTGGCGCCGGGGCCGATGGCCTACGGACGCCTGCTGGACGCGTTGCTGGGCAGGGAGCGCGAGGACAGGAGCCGCGATTTCTCCACGTCCGACTTCGCCGCCTATGCGGATCTGTTCGTGCCTCCCGCGCGGCGCGGGCGCGTGGAGCGGTTCGTGCGCGGCAACGCCCGCATGACGCGGGACATCGGCCTGAAGCCCGCCGCAAACGGCCTGATCGCGGTGACCCACCGGCACCTGCTGGGCGCTGCGCAGGCCGATGGGGAAGAGGATATCGGCATCGATACGCCTGCAATG
>DATHAV010000064.1:0-2422 GCA_035296505.1 Pseudoxanthomonas sp. | reverse complement strand
CCGTCGCATTGGCTGTGAGCGTGTGCCTGGTGCTGGCAGGATGCGGCGGCGGCAACCGGCGCGCCGACGCGCCAGCCGCGCCAGCCGCGCGCAATTGGCCACAGGTGCGTCCGGCCAAGCCTGGCGAGGCCAACGCGGTGCTGATGCGCGCGATCGGGCTGGTCGGCACCCCCTACCGCTACGGCGGCAACACGCCCGAAAGCGGGTTCGATTGCAGCGGCCTGGTGACCTATGTCTACCGCGACATGCTCGACCTGCGTCTGCCCCGCTCTTCACGCGAGCTTGCCGAGATCCAGGGTCCCAGGATCGCGCCGGAGAGACTCGCTACCGCGGATCTCGTGTTCTTCGGCAGCCGCGGGAATGTTTCGCACGTCGGCATCTATGTGGGTGAAGGGCGCTTCGTGCATGCGCCAAGCACCGGCGGAACGGTGCGCCTCGATCGGCTGGACGGCCCCTACTGGCGCGACAATTATTCCGGGGCTCTACGCGTCCTTAACTAAAAATGTGACGACAAGAAGGTTCTTTTCACAAGTTTCTAACGTTTTTTGAACTTTGTTAGGATCACATGACGGCATTATCGCGCTTCGCCCGCTGCACAGACGACTTCCGCGTGACGCCCAACCACCCGCCTTCAATCCTGCCAACCGCCCGACGCGCCGCCTCAATTGGCGCTCCCCTCCGTTTTCTCTGCCTCGCCGGCTTGCTGGCTGCCTGTACTTGCGTGCAGGCCCAGGAAGGCTCGCCGGTCCCTATCCCTCTGCTGGTGGATGCATCGGCGGTCGCCATCGGCGACGCCCTGATCGGCAACGCCACTGCCGCGCCGGCGACCTCGGCCACCCTCGCTCCGGCCCAGGCTCCAGTGCCGGCTGCCGCGCCGGCGCCGAGCGTGCGCGAGCGCGCCACCAGCGCCGCCTCGGCTACGCTCACTGCGCTCCTGCCTAGATTGACGGCCAACGACGCAATTCCGCTGATGGACCGCTCGGCCCTGTTCGCCACCGACCTCAGCCGCCTGCTGTCGGACCATGAACCGTCCGCGGCCAGCGCTCCCGCGCCCCGGGAGGAAGGCGGCAAGGTGCAGTCGGTGCTCAAGCGCGCCTTGACCCTGCTGGGCACGCCCTACCGCTGGGGCGGCACCTCGCCCGATAGCGGCTTCGACTGCAGCGGGCTGGTCGGCTATGTCTTCCGCACCGCGCTGGGCATCGAGCTGCCGCGCGTCTCCCGCGACATGGCCGCCAAGGCCGATGCCGAACTGATCCAGAGCCGTGAAAACCTGCGGCAGGGCGATCTGGTGTTCTTTGGTCGCAAGGGCCGGGTCAACCATGTCGGCATCTATGTCGGCGAAGGCCGGTTCCTGCACTCGCCCAGCCAGGGCAAGGACGTGCGCGTGGACAGCCTGGTCACCGGCTACTGGAGCAACCGATTCATGCAGGCCCGTCGTCTGGCGATGTGACAGCCACCGCTGGCTGTCGCATGAAGGAAGGCCGCCTGCGAGGCGGCCTTCCGCGTTGTGGGCCGCCGCCTGCTGGTGAGGCGCGCTTTGCCAGATGCCCTTACTAAGTTCGGGCGCTCAAATCGCGCACTGCGCCAGGCGGCGGTCCGCGTCGTGCGGCTCCAACCCGATATTGCCATGGCTTGGACTGGACGCCCGTCCGAGGCTAGCAGTACGCGATGCAGTGCGTGCACAGCCGGCCGGTGGTCTGGGCTGGGTCCAGTCCCGATTGCGCAACGGCCGCCAGCTTCCGCTGCCCTCCCTCGTACCTGTTCCGGCGGTGCTCGAAAGCGTTACGTCAGCTTGCCGCGCCGCAGACTTGCGGCCATGCTTGGGGCGGGCGCGGCATGCGCCACGGCGCTGGACATTCCCGGAGAGGCGTTAAATGCAGGCATCGCTGCTGACCAACCTGCTGCTGCCCCTGGCGCTGGGGGTGATCATGTTCGGCCTGGGGCTGGGGCTTACTCTTGCGGACTTCCGCAGGGTCGCGAACTACCCGCGCGCGATCCTGATCGGCCTGGGGCTGCAGGTTCTGCTCCTGCCCTGGGCGGCCTTCGGCCTGGCGCTGGGGTTCGGGCTGCCGCCGGCGCTGGCGGTGGGGCTGATGCTGCTGGCAGCGTCGCCCGGCGGCGCAACGGCGAACATCTACAGTCACCTGGCGCGCGGCGACGTCGCCCTCAACATCACCCTGACCGCGATCAACAGCGTGCTGTGCCTGTTGACCCTGCCGCTGATCCTCGATCTCTCGCTGGAGTACTTCTTCGGCGCCGGCCAGTACGTGCCGCCTCCGGTGCGAAAGGTCGTCGAGGTCGCGCTGATCATCGTGCTGCCGGTGGCCATCGGCATGCTGGTGCGGGCGCGGGCGCCGCACTTCGCGGAGCGCGCGGAAAAGCCGCTGCGGCTGCTTTCGGTGCTGGTCCTGGCGCTGCTGGT
>DATHAV010000063.1:0-15306 GCA_035296505.1 Pseudoxanthomonas sp. | reverse complement strand
GTGCTGCGCGGCCTGCACTACCAGTGGCCGAATCCGCAGGGAAAGCTGGTCACGGTGCTCGAAGGCGAGGTCTATGACGTCGCGGTGGATATTCGCCGGGGATCGCCTCATTTCGGATCCTGGGCCGCGGTGATGCTGAGCGCGGAGAACAAGCGGCAGTTCTGGATTCCCGAAGGCTTCGCGCATGGGTTCGCGGTCCTGTCCGAGCGGGCGATCTTCAGTTACTTGTGCACCGCGCAATACGACCGTGCGGCGGACGCGAGCGTGCGCTGGGACGATCCGGCCATCGGTATCGATTGGCCGGTGAGCGCGCCACTGCTTTCCGCCAAAGACGCCGTCGCGCCACTCTTGGCGGACATCGGGCCGCAACGCGTCCCGCCATTCGCCCCATGAAGATCCTGCTGCTGGGGGCCAACGGCCAGGTAGGCCATGCTTTGAGGCAAAGCCTGACGCCACTAGGCGATGTCATCGCGGCGACCCGTTCTGGAAGTCTCGAAGACTGCACCCCTTGCGAAAAGGCGGATCTGGATGAGCGGGATTTCGCGCAACCGCTGCTGGACCGCCTTGCGCCGGACGTGGTGATCAATGCCGCGGCCTACACGGCCGTCGACAAGGCCGAAGACGAACCCGAAGCCGCGTTCCGCGCCAACGCCCACGCGCCACGCGAGCTGGCGCTGGCATGTCTGAAGCGCGACGCGCTGCTGGTGCACTATTCGACCGACTACGTGTTCGACGGCGGCGGCACGCGCGCCTACCGCGAAGACGATCCCACCGCGCCGCTGGGAGTGTACGGCGCCAGCAAGCTGGCTGGCGAACAGGCGATCCAGGCCAGCGGCTGCCGCCACATGATCTTCCGCACCGCTTGGGTGTACGGCGACTACGGCCACAACTTCATGCGCACCATGCTGAGGCTGGCCGCGGAGCGGGACACGCTCGGCGTCGTGGCCGACCAGTTCGGCACGCCGACGCCGGCGACGCTGATCGCACGGATCACCGCGGCCGCGCTGGGGTACGGGCTCGGGTCCTCGGGCCTCTGGCATCTCACCGCTACGGGCTCGACCAGCTGGCACGGCTTTGCCGAGGCGATATTTTCCGAAGCGCGAGCGGCGGGCTTGATCAGGAGCGTTCCCTGCGTGTCGCCCCTTGCTACGGCCCAATATCCCACTCGCGCCGCCCGACCCAGGTATTCCTGCCTGGATACCGCCACGCTGAGGTCTACCTTCGGGGTGGTGCTGCCGGACTGGCGACAGGCGCTGGCAGGGGTCCTGACCAACCCTCCGGTCCGAGCTGCACTGGCCGGGCGGAGCTCCTGACCGCCCGCGGGGACATTTTTCTTACGCAACTAGGCCGGAAAGTGGACGGATCTGCGGTTGGGTTGCAGCCCTGCTGTCCCTCCAGAGGTTGCTCAGCTTAGAACCTATCCCAAATTCGCCTGAGTAGGACCATCATGGCGGCGAGCTGCACAAAGCCTGGGAAGTTCTCCGCATAGAACTCCCAGCGCGTGAGCGGGCGGCGCTTCCACTGACCTCTTCCCTGCATTAGGCCCGAGCAGAACTGGAAAATTCGGCCTTGTGTAGAGAGGTGAATCGTGCGGCGAACTCTGCCGGCGGGGACGTCGCCGATCGAGGAGTGCGTTCGGAAATGATTGTAATCGACCCTCCAGCTTTCGATCTCCGGCGGGCATCGTCCAGCGACAGGAACCAGTGGGTGTTGAGGCATTCGTCGCGGAGGCTGCCGTTGAACGATTCGATGAACGGCTTGTCGGTGGGCTTGCCGGGCTGGGAATAACCCATGACCACGCCGTGCTCGTAGGCCCAGCGATCCATTAAGATCGAGATGAACTCGCTGCCGTTGTCGGTCTGGATGCGTTGCGGCAGATCACGCTGGTGGCGTAACCGCTCCATCACCGCCACCACATCCTCGCCCTTGAGCTGCTGGTCCACTTCAATGGCCAGGCTCTCCTTGGTGAAGTTGTCCACCACCGTCAGCGCCCGGAAGCGGCGCCCGTCGAACAGGGCATCGGCCACGAAGCCCATGCTCCGGCCTGGTTGGGGGCCGTCAGCACAGTGCGCTCCAGGCGATACGCCGCGGCCTTGCGTCGACGCGGTCGCTTGCGTCGCAGGTTGAGTCCGGCCTGGCAGTACAGCCGGTACACGCGCCTGTGGTTGGCGTTCCAGTCTTCTGGGCGTAGCAGCACGAAGATCCGGCGGAAGCCATAGCGGACCCGCGTGGCGGCGATCTGCTCGATCCGCAGAAGCAGTGGCGCATCATCGTTCTCCCGGCGCTGGTAGTACCACGCTGAGCGGCTCTGCCTGGCCACCTCGCAGGCACGGCGCACGCCAACGCGATAACGATCGATCATATGGCCCACGAGCGTCTTGCGCTGCGTGGGCCTTAAAGCTTTTTTGACAGCACGTCCTGCAGCATGGCTTTGTCCAGGCTCAGGTCGGCGACCAGCTGCTTGAGCTTGCGGTTCTCCTCCTCAAGCTGACGCAGGCGGCGCAGCTCGGCCACGCCAAGCCCTCCGAACTTCTTGCGCCAGGCGTAGAACGTGGCCTGGTTGATACCCATCTTGCGGCAAATTTCTCCGACGGTCATGCCGCTCTCGGCCTGCTTCAGGGCGAACGCGATCTGCTCTTCGGTGAACTTCGACTTCTTCATGGCGACTGGCCTCCTTGGGCCTGAGTGTCGCCGATAGCGGTTGCCGCGCGAGCGGTGGGCGCTTGGCCTTCTTGCGCCGGCGCACGGCGAGTTCGGCATCGCGGTAGAGACGATAGATCTTCTTGTGGCTCACGTCGGGAACTCTGGGCGCAGCAAGTCTTGCAGGCGGCGGTAGCCGAACCTGCGGCGGACTTGCGCCAGTTCGACGATCCGGACCGACAGCGCCTGCGTGGCGCGGTCGGCTGGGTTGGAGGGCGGTCAGGTATCGGGAGATAGCCCCGCAAGGCGGCAGCCCCGGCGCTCGCTCAATCGGGTCTGATCGAGCATGCGCCAAACCGCCTCGCGCTTGCCTAGCGGGGCTAGCGTTTTACTCCAAAGGCGACCTTCAGCGCCTCGAGGTCCAGGTGCGCCTCGGCCAGCCGCCGCTTCAGCCGGTTGTTCTCCGCTTCCAGTGCCTTGAGCCGTCTGGCGCCTTCAGGGTCATGCCGCCGTACTTGGTCTGCCAGGCATAGAAACTGGCCGGCTGAAGCCGTGTTGCCGGCCAACAATGACCGCCATCTTGGCCTCGGGCTGCTTGATGAATCCGATGATCTGCTCGGTGGTGAAGCGGCTCTTGCGCATGTCCGTTCTCGTGGATTGACGGACTTTACTCAGCTTCGCGTGGTACGGCTCAGTGGAGGCAGTTCAGAAAGTGGTGTCGATGAAATCTCCCGCTCATCGATCACCCCTTCGTCCCGCAGTGCATTGGCCAGATCCGTCAGGACCGTGCGCAGCACGTCCTGACGGCACCACGGCTGGAAGCGCCGATGCACCGTCTTGTAGTTGGGAAACGACTGCGGAAGCGTGTCCCACTGGGCACCGGTGTCGAGGATCCACAGCACCGCCTCGAGGATCGCGCGCGCCGGCACCGGCTTGCGGCCAGGACGATCGTCCGGATGGTGCTCCTCCGGAAAATGTTCCCGAATCCGCTCCCAATGCTCATCGCTCAAACGCCGCATGCACCCAGTGTAGGCCTCGCAGTCGGGCATGCAATAGTTTTGAGATAGGTTCTAGTCAGATATTATGATTGTCCATAATAATAATCCACCATTACCGGGGTATGGCATTCAGCGCGGAATTCGCTGCCTTTTTGTCGAGCATGCGTCGCAGTTTTGGAATTTCCGAGATTTTCCCCCGCATTGCCGCGATCGGAATAACATCCTTGGCTAAGACGTGCGTTCTACCAAATTGATTGGGTTCTGTTCTTATATTCCAAACCAGCATGTCGAACCCCGTTCCAAAGGCTAGCAAATGGTCGAGCGGGATTACTGCCTTGGTGCTGAGATTGCCGTTGTTGAACTGATCCCAGAGCATGACACCTGTCAGACTGGTTGTGGTAGACCAAAATTCTTCTTCCGGTTTAACTGACCGATAGAGATGAATCCAGGTTCGCTCCGGCTTCTTTAGGGGAGCGTCGACATACCGTGCGTCATGCCAGAAGTTCAGCATCACTGTCACTTCGTCTTCGGGGATGGCTTCCTGTGCTGCAGCTTGCGTCGGCCAATAATAACTAATGATCCATTTCAAATTCATTCCAGGACCAAAATAATACCTTCTTTCGGTCGCCACTCGTAAGCATCCCGCGTCGAGTTGTCCCATCCCTCGCTTGCGGTTAGACCTCGTGAAGCAACCCAATCGCCTTCGGCGCCGTTCTGTGTGACAATACAGCCGAGATTGCCGCTATCTTCTTGAGCCTGAATCGGACAAGAAGCGGTCAAAATTGCAATAGCAAAAATGAGATTTTTTATGTGGGCGGCAATCATCTTGTTCAGCATAGAATAAGCTCTTCTAAAACCCGCTGTTTGGGCATGGATAGTATCAGAAATCGTGTCTGCTCATTTAGGCCTGTGAAAACTAGCACCATAGTCGTATGCCTGTTTTCCATTGAAATCACACCCGGAAGTTGCCAAGATCGCGCATTGCCTGCCGGTGCAGCGTGACAATGTCAGCATGACCCACCTGCAAGTGCCCAATGCCATCCTGTATGTGGCCGAGCACGGTTGCAAATGGCGAGGTCGCAAATGGCGAGACCTGCCTGCACGCTTTGGCAATTGGCACACCGTCTATACCCGGATGAACCGCTGGACCAAAGCGGGGTCCTGGACAGGGTGTTTGCCGAGCTGCAAGAAATTCAGCTCATGCGGATCAGGATCGAAGCGGTTGCACTCGATTCGACCCGCATCAAGGTGCATCCCGATGGCACGTCGCTCAAATGGCTCCCAGGCCATCGGAAAGTCCCGGGGCGGATGGAACACCAAGGTGCGTCGGATTGCCGCGGATGCTCGGACCGCCCTGACCTTCTGCTTGTCGCCGGACACGCACACGATGCGCCTGCCGGACGGGCCCTGCTCGAGCCTCTGGGGCTGGTAAGCCAGCCAATCCCTCTGGCGATGGATCGCGCCTATGAAGGCAACGGAACACGGCAGCTTGAACGGGATCTGGGCTTTATGCCGGTGGTTCCGCCGAAGTCCAGCCGGATCGAGCCGTAGGACTATGACCGGGCGCTCTACAAACGCAGGAATGAGATTGTAAAGACTGTTCCGTCGACTCAAAGGGTATCGACGCATCTTCACCCGCTTCGAGAAACTGGACGTGATGCTCCTCGGGTTCCTGAGCTTCGCACTCGTCACCGATGGGCTGCGGATGTGTTAACAGAAGGAACCTAGTCCCGTGCCGCGAAGGAAGGGTATGGCGGCGCGGCTTTCGCCCCGGTCCGGCATCGGTTAGCGTGTCGGCTTTCTCCAGCACGGGTATGGCATGAACAGCACCGGCACGCCGCAGCTCACTTTCCGGGCCATCCTACTGGCGATCGTCCTGGCCATGGTCCTGTCGGCCGCGAACGCCTACCTCGGCCTGTTCGCCGGCCTGACCATCGCCACCGCCATTCCCGCCGCGGTGGTGTCGATGGGCGTGCTGCGCCTGCTCGGCGGCGGCACCATCCTGGAGAACAACATCGTGCAGACCGGCGCCTCGGCCGGCTCGTCGATCGCCGCGGGCGTGATCTTCACCATCCCGGCGCTGATCATCCTCGGCTACTGGCAGGACTTCCGCTACTCGTGGGTGCTGGCGATCGCCGGCCTCGGCGGCCTGCTCGGCGTGCTGTTCTCGGTGCCGCTGCGGCGCACGATGATCGTGGAAGACCCGCTGCCGTTTCCCGAGGGCAAGGCCGCCGCCGAAGTGCTGAAGGCGGGCGAGAACCCGGGGCCGGGGCTCAGGATCCTGGCGCTGTCCGCCGGGATCGGCGCGCTGGTCAAGCTGGCGGCGGCCAGCGGGCTGCGCATGATCCCGGACAACTGGGTCCTGGCCGGCTTCTTCGGCCAGGGCCGCGGCCTGGCCTACCTCGGCACCAACCTGTCGCCGGCGCTGCTGGGCGTGGGCTACATCGTCGGGCTCAACATCGGCATCGTGGTGCTGTCCGGCGCGGTGCTGTCCTGGCACATCGCGATCCCGATCTACAACGCGTTCTTCCTGGCGGGCGACACCGCGCTTGCGGCGCAGACGGCCGGCGCGAGCGCCGCCGACACCGCCTTCGCCATCTGGTCGGCCAAGGTCCGCTACCTGGGCGTGGGCGCGATGCTGATCGGCGGCATCTGGACGCTGTTCTCGCTGCGCAACTCGCTGGTGTCCGGCATCCGCAGCGGCTTCGCGGCGGCGCGCAAGAACCAGGGCGCGGCGGTGGCCGAAACCGACCGCGATCTGCCGATGAAGTGGATGCTGGTGGCGCTGGTGATCTTCGTCATCCCGCTGGCCCTGCTGTACCAAGCCATCGTCGGGCAGTGGACGGTCAGCATTCCCATGACCCTCATCATGATCGTGGCCGGCTTCCTGTTCGTGTCGGTGTCGGCCTACCTCGCCGGCCTGGTCGGCTCGTCCAACAACCCGGTCTCCGGCATCACCATCGCCACCATCCTGTTCGCCTCGGTGGTGCTGGTGTTCCTGCTGGGGCGCGACTCGCCCATCGGCGCGGTGGCCGCGATCATGATAGGCGCGGTGGTGTGCTGCGCGGCGGCGGTCGGCGGCGACAACCTGCAGGACCTCAAGGCCGGGTACCTGGTCGGCGCCACGCCGTGGAAACAGCAGCTGATGCTGGCGATCGGCGCGTTCTCGTGCGCCCTGATCATGGCGCCGGTGCTGAACCTGCTGGCGGCGGCGTACGGCATCGGCGCGCCCACGGCGGAAAATCCCAACGCGCTGGCCGCGCCGCAGGCCACGCTGATGGCGTCGGTGGCCAGGGGCATGTTCGGCGGCCAGCTGCCGTGGGGCGTGATCGCCCTCGGCGCCGGCGTCGGTGTGCTGATCATCGCGCTCGACGAATGGCTGAAGTCGCGGCGCGCCCGCTTTCGCGTCCCGGTCCTGGCGGCCGCCATCGGCATCTATCTGCCGCTGGAGCTGATGGTGCCGATCTTCCTGGGCGGCCTGCTCTCGCACCTGGTCCAGCGCAAGCACCGGATCGGCGACGAGGACGAGGACGCCAAGGACCGCATCCACCGGCCCGGCACGCTGTTTTCCGCCGGGCTCATCACCGGCGAGGCGCTCATGGGCATCGCCATCGCGGTGCCGATCGTGGTGTCGAGCAGCGCCGACGTGCTGGCGCTTCCGGAGGCTTGGCACTTCAACCACTGGGTCGGGCTGGCCGTGCTGGCGGTGGTCGGCGCGCTGCTGTACCGCGTCGGCGCCAAGGCGCAGGCCCTGGGCACGGCCGAGGCCGGACCGCGCTAGAGGGCGCCTGTGCAAGGACGTGACTTCACGCCTTTGCGTCGGTCCACGCCGAGCGCCTACCATCGGGGTTTTCCCGCTGCCGGAGCCCCGATGAAACTGCGCCTCGCCCTGTCGATGCTGAGCCTGCTGCCGCTGTGCCTGCTGGCCAGCCCGCCGGTATCGTCCGCCACCCGCGGCTTCGAGGTCCGCGACCTGGTCGCGCTGGACCGGGTGTCCTCGCCGGTGCTGTCGCCGGACGGCGGCGTGCTGGTGTTCGCGCAGCGGGAGATGGACGACGCCGCGGTCAAGGCCACCACCGGCCTGTACGTCCGCAACCTGCTCGCCCGCGATCAGGCGGCGCCGAAGCGGCTCACGCCCGAGGGCTGGAACGTCAACTCGCCGGCGATTTCGGCCGACGGCAGGAGCGTCTACTTCCTCAGTGCCAAATCCGGCACCCAGCAGCTGTATTCGATCGCGCTCGGCGGCGGCTCGCCGCGGCAGCTGACGGCGTTCCCGATCGACACAGGCAGCTACAAGGTCTCCCCCGACGGTACCCGCATCGCCTTCAGCGCCGACACCTTCGCCGACTGCGGCGCCGACCTGGCCTGCACGCAGAAGCGCCTGGACGAGACCAAGGCCGGCAAGAGCAGCGGCGTGGTCTACGACCGTCTGTTCGTGCGCCACTGGGACACCTGGAGCGACGGACGCCGCAGCCGGCTGTTCGTGGCCGCGCTGCCCGGGGCGAAAGCCAGGCCGATCGCCACCGCGCTCGCGTTGACCGACGGGATCGACGGCGACGTGCCCTCCAAGCCGTTCGGGGACGAGAGCGAATACGCCTGGGCGCCCGATGGCCGCTCGCTGGTCGCCGGCATCCGCGTGGCCGGCAGGAGCGAAGCCTGGTCGACCAACTTCGACCTGTACCGCCTGGCCGCCGACGGCAGCGGCGAACCCGTCAACCTGACGGCCGCCAACCCCGCCTGGGACACCGGCCCGGTGTTCAGCGCGGACGGCGCCACGCTGTACTACCGCGCGATGAAGCGCCCGGGCTTCGAAGCCGACCGCTTCGCGCTGATGGCCATGGACCTGGGCAGCGGCCTGACCCGCGAGCTGGCCCCGCAGTGGGACCGCTCGGCCGACGGCATCACCCTGTCCGCCGACGGCGCGAGCCTGTACACGACCGCGCAGGACATGGGCGAGCACCCGCTGTTCGAGGTCGAGATCGCCACCGGCAGGGTCGAGGAGGTGGTCGGCGACGGCACCGTTTCCGATTTCGACATCGCCGGCCGGACCCTGGCGTTCGCCCGCAATACGCTGCAGACCGGCGACCAGCTGTTCACCGCCACGCTGGGCGAGGACGCGCCGCCGCGCGCGATCACCCCGAGCGCACAGGAGCGGCTGCCGGGCGTGGCGTTCGGCGGCTTCGAGCAGTTCGACTTCAAGGGCGCGGGCGGCGCCACGGTGCACGGTTACGTGGTCAAACCGTGGAATTACCAGGAAGGCAAGGCGTATCCGGTCGCGTTCCTGATCCACGGCGGTCCGCAGGGCAGCTTCGGCAACGGCTGGAGCTACCGCTGGAATCCGCAGACCTACGCCGGCCAGGGCTACGCGGTGGTCATGATCGACTTCCACGGCTCCACCGGCTACGGCCAGGCGTTCACCGATGCGGTCAGCCAGGACTGGGGCGGCAAGCCGCTGGAGGACCTGCGGAAAGGCTGGGCGGCGGCCCAGAGCAAGTACCCGTTCCTGGACGGCGGCAAGGCGTGCGCGCTCGGCGCCAGCTACGGCGGCTACATGGTCAACTGGATCGCCAGCCAGTGGAACGAGGCGTGGAAGTGCCTGGTCAACCACAACGGCGTGTTCGACACGCGCTCGATGGGGATGGTGACCGAGGAGCTGTGGTTCACCGAATGGGAATTCGGCGGCACCGTGTACGGGCAGCCGCGGAACTACGAGCGCTTCAATCCCGCGCGGCACGTGGAAAAATGGAAGGTGCCGATGCTGGTGGTCGCCGGCCAGAACGACTTCCGCGTGCCGATCGACCAGAGCCTGTCCACCTTCACCGCCCTGCAGCGCCAGGGCATCGAGTCCAGGCTGCTGTACTTCCCCGACGAGAACCATTGGGTGCTCAAGCCCCAGAACAGCGTGCTGTGGCACGACACGGTCAACGCGTGGCTGAAGCGGCACATCGGCGACCAGTGATCCGACGCTCCAGACCGGCCTGCGCGTGCAGGCCGGCCAACGCTCGTGAAGACGGAACACGGCACGCATGGCGATAGAAGCAGCCGGGCCTTCGACGGCCCTGATCACCAACGACGCGGTCGTCCTGGGAACATTGGCCGTGGTGCTCGGCTTCGTGTTCTGGACGTCCTCGCGCGAGCGGGGCTGGTGGAAAAAATTCTATGGCGTAGTGCCGGCGCTCCTGCTCTGTTACCTGATCCCTTCGGTGCTCAACAGCATCGGACTGATCGACGGCAAGGGCTCGGGCCTGTACCCGATGGCGCGCGATTACCTGCTGCCCAGCTCGCTGGTGCTGCTGTGCATCGCCATCGATTTCGGGGCGATCGTGCGTCTGGGCCCCAAGGCCGTGATCATGTTTCTCACCGGCACCTTCGGCGTCATGGCCGGCGCGGCCGTGGCGTTCATGGCGATGGGCCTCATCCATCCGGAGGTCGTCGCCGGCGACACCTGGCGCGGCATGACCACGGTCGCCGGCAGCTGGATCGGCGGCGGCGCGAACCAGGCGGCCATGAAGGAGGTTTTCGGCGTCGACGCCACGCTGTTCGGCCAGTTCGTGGCGGTGGACGTGCTGGTGGCCAGCCTGTGGATGGCGATCCTGCTGTTCCTCGCCGGCCGCGCGCAGGCGTTCGACCGCTGGACCGGCGCCGACCTTGCGGCGATCGATCAGCTGAAGGAGCGCGTGGAGGCGTACCAGCTCCAGCATGCGCGCAATCCGTCGCTCACCGACCTGATGGTGATACTGGCCGTCGGCCTGGGCGCCACCGGCCTGGCCCATCTGCTGACCGACCCGCTGGTGGCCTGGATCGCGACCCTGCCCGCGGAATGGAACCTGCGGAACTACAGCCTGACCGCGAAGTTCTTCTGGATCACGCTGCTCGCCACCACCTTCGGGCTGCTGCTCAGCTTCACCCGTGCGCGGACCCTGGAAGGTGCCGGCGCCTCGAAGTTCGGTTCGGCGATGCTGTACGTGCTGGTGGCGACCATCGGCATGCAGATGGATCTCGGCGCCCTGCTCGACCGGCCGTGGCTGTTCCTGCTGGGGCTGATCTGGATCGGCGTGCACGGCGCACTGATGCTGCTGGTGGCCAAGCTGATACGCGCGCCGCTGTTCTTCATGGCCGTCGGCTCCCAGGCGAACGTCGGCGGCGCCGCGTCGGCGCCGGTGGTGGCGAGCGCTTTCCATCCCTCGCTGGCGCCGGTAGGCGTGCTGCTGGCCGTGCTCGGCTACGCGCTGGGGACCTACTGCGCCTACATCGTCGGCCTGGTGCTGCAGGCGCTCGCCGCCTGACGGCGGTAAAGGCCTGAGTGCCAACAAGTCAAGTCGTCAGGCCCTTCGGCGGCAGCGGAACCCGCCGCGTCCTCGGTAGCCTGCCTCCAGGCGTTCGCCGAAGAACGTCCGCAATCCGATACCGCAGCGGCCACGATCCACAGTGCGTCGATCCGCTCGCCCTGGGAGGGCGCTACCTATCCAAAACGCGCCAGGATTGCGAGCGCCTGAGCCAGACACGTGGGTCATGCGGATCCTCCAGCGGCGCGGATGGCGTCTTCGATGCGGCGAGAGGGTTCGATGCGGGCCGGCGCCTGTATTAGACTTTGGCCCACAGCGGTGCCTCCTGGGCTCGACGTTCGCCGGACACGAGGCACCATGAAACTTCCGAAACCTCCCGCCGCGCGCTCCCGCGGATTCGCCCTCTCGACCGCACGGCCTCCATGCGCGCCGCACGGGACGCTGCGGTGACCTCGGCGCACGACGATCGGCCGCTGCGCGAGCGCCTGCAGTCGCTGATCGACGAACTGCCGCCGGGCAGCGTCGCGGTAGGGCCGCTGGTCGACCAGCTGGGCCGGCAGGGACTGCTGCTGCTGACCATGCTGTTGACGCTGGTGTTCCTGATTCCGGTGTCGATCCCGGGCGTGAGCACCGTGTTCGGCGCGGTCATCGCGATGATCGGCGCCAGCCGGCTGATCGGCCGGCCGCTGTGGCTGCCGCAGCGGGTGCGCAGGCGCGAGGTCGCCTCGGGCCGGCTGCGCGCCGCGCTGGAGGCCGGCGTGGCCTGGGTAGGCCGCCTGGAGCGCATCAGCCGCCCCGGCCGCATGACGTCGCTAGTCGAGGGGCGGGCGGCCGCGCCGGTCAACGACCTCGCGCTGGTACTGGGCGCGCTGCTGCTGATGGCACCGTTCGGCTTCATTCCCTTCAGCAACACGGTGCCGGGCATCGCGCTCATGTGCCTGGCGATCGGCCTGATGCAGCGCGACGGCGCACTGATCCTGCTGGGTCACCTGGGCAACCTGCTGTCGATCGCTTATTTCGCCGCGCTCATCGGCGGCGGCGGCCTGGCGCTGCATTCGCTGGTGTCCAAGTACTGGCCGTTCTGAGGCGCGGCGCGGGAAGCGTCGAGATCTCGCCGCGCTACAGCCAGCGCGAGCGCTTGAACAGCCGGTACAGCACGGCGCACACCAGGCCCACCGCGCCGATCAGGACCGGATAGGAAAAACGTCCCTGCAGCTCGGGCATGCGTTCGAAGTTCATGCCGTACCAGCTGGCGATCAGCGTCGGTGCCGCCAGCAGCGCCGCCCACGCGCCCAGGCGCTTGACGGTCTCGCCCTGCGCCAGCGTCACCAGCGACAGGTTGACGCTGAGCGCGGTGCCGAGCATGTCGCGCAGGGTGTCGGTCGACTCGTTGACCCGCAGCGCGTGGTCGTGCACGTCGCGGAAGTACAGCCGCACTTCCTCCGGGATCAGCGCGCTCTGCGAGCGCGACAGCTGCGCCACCACGTCCTGCAGCGGGGCGATGCGCAGCCGCATCTGGGTCAGCTCGCGCTTGAGGTCGTAGAGCTTGTAGACCGTGTCGCGGCGGAAGTCGTCGGCGAAGATGTCCTTCTCCAGCGTATCCAGCGTGTCGCGGAACTCGCTGACGATCGGGCGGTAGTTGTCGACGATGAAGTCCAGCACCGCGTACAGGCCGAACGAAGGTCCCAGCGCCAGCAGTTCCGCATCGCGCTGCACGCGCTCGCGCACCGGCGCATAGGACAGCGAGGCCCCGTGTCGCACCGTCACCAGATAGCGCGGCCCCAGGAAGGCGTGGGTCTCGCCGTAGCGGATGTGGTCCTCCACCACCTGGGCGGTCTGGCAGGCGATGAAGAGGGAATTGCCGTAGGCCTCGATCTTCGGCCGCTGGTGCGCATGGTGCGCATCCTCCACGGCCAGGTCGTGCAGGTCGAATTCCTCCTGCAGCTTGTCGAGGATTTCCGCGCTGGGTTCGTACAGGCCGATCCAGACGAAGCTGCCATCGTCGCCGGCGAGCACGTCGCTGATCTCGTCCAGGCCGATGTCGCGCCGCCGCTGTCGCGCGTCGTAGGCCACGCAGTTGATCACGCAGGCGGGCACCGCGGCGTCGACGGTGCAGGAAGTAGATTGGTCCATGCGCGCATCCTGCGCCAGCGGGCATCCGCAGGGCAACCGCTGGCCGCATGCGGATCACCGCCGGCGCGTGGGAACGGCCGGACAGACGCGCGCGCGACGAGCGCCGCGGCGCGCTTTGAGGTCACCGCGCGATGAAGCGGATCGCCTGGCCTCCACCCGGCGCCAGGCGCAGCGTCAGCGTGTCGGAGCCGGTCACCGCGCGCTCCTCGATCGCGATGTCCTGCGGCGCCGTCTTCCAGTGCGCCCTGTCGCCGTCGCGGTACAACTGGGCGGTATAGCGGCGGCCGGGTTCGAGGAAGTCCAGCGGCACCTTGAGTTCGCGCGCTTCCTCGTCCGACACCGCGCCCAGGTACCAGTCGTCCGAGTTGCGATCCTTGCGCGCGATGGTGACGAAGTCGCCGACCTCGCCGTCGAGCACGCGCGTGTCCTCCCAGTCGACCGGCACGTCCTTGATGAACTGGAACGGCGCCGGGTTCTTCTCGTAGTTGTCCAGCAGGTCGGCGGCCATCTGCAGCGGGCTGTAGATGACCACGTACAGCGCCAGCTGCTTGGCCCAGGTGGTGGCCACGCCGTCGGGCGCGCGGGTCTTCATGCCGAAGATGCCGGGGGTGTAGTCCATGGGGCCGGCCAGCAGCCGGGTGAACACCAGGTTGGCCTCGTGCTCGGGCGGGTTGCCCGGTTGGCCCCAGGCGCTGAATTCCATGCCGCGCGCGCCTTCGCGGGTGATCCAGTTGGGATAGGTGCGGCGCAGGCCGGTGTCCTTGATCGGTTCGTGCGGATTGACCGCGATGCGGTGACGCGCGGCGGCGTCCACCACCTTCTGGTGGTGGCGCGCCATGTGCTGGCCCTCGTGCCAGGCGTAGTGGAGGCGGCCGTCCTCGCCCAGCACCTTGGCCTGTCCGGCGTCGGCCACGTATCCGGTCTTGACCGCCGGAATGCCCAGCCGCCGGTACAGGCCGAAGGCGTCTTCGAGCTGCGCTTCGTAATGCGCGGCATAGGCGGAGGTTTCGTGGTGGCCGATCAGGGTCACGCCTTTCGATCGCGCATGCGCCTGCAGCTTCTCCAGGTCCAAATCGGGATACGACTCGGTGAAGCTGAACTCCTCGCCGTTGCCGAACCATTCGCCGTCCCAGCCCAGGTTCCAGCCTTCCACCAGCACGCCGCCGAAACCGTGCTCGGCGGCGAAGTCGATGTGGCGCATGACGTTCTCGTCGGTGGCGCCGTGCCTGGGACCCGAGGCCCAGGTCTTGGCGTCCAGGTGCATTTCCCACCAGACGCCGACGTACTTCATCGGCTTCACCCACGACACGTCGCCGAGCCGGTTGGGCTCGTTGAGGTTGAGGATCAGCGAGGACATGGCCAGGCCCGCCGCGTCGTCGGATATCTGCAGCGTGCGCCACGGCGTCTGGAACGGGGCGGTGCGCACCACCTTGCCGTCGCCGATGCCGGGGGTGAGCATCGCGCGGAACCTGCGCTGCTCCACGCGGGTGAGGTTCATGCCCGAGTAGTCGACCAGGGCGGCCTCGTGGATGGAAACGTGCAGGCCATCGCCGGTGCGCAGGGTGATGGGCGTCTGCGCGTCGCCGACCTCCTGCACCGGAGTTCGGTGGTAAAGATACTCTTCGCGGTTCCATTCGCCCGCCGGTATCCACCATGCGGTGGCGGTATCGGCGATATCGAATTCGGTCAGCTCCTCGCCGATGCGCACCCGCTTCAGCGCCGCCTGGTCGGGAAACTCGTAGCGGAACGCGGCGCCGTCGTCGAACACGCGGAACACCACGTCGAGGCTGCGCCTCGGCGCGGTCTTTTCGCTCAGCGTGACGCGCAGCTCGTTGTAGCGGTTGCGGATCCGGCGGCGCTCGCCCCAGGGCTGCTCCCAGGTCTCGTCGAAACTGCGCCTGGACTGTGCCGCGATCTCGAAGTTGCGTTCGAACTTGGGCGCGTCCAGGAACAGGAAGCCGAGCCGCGACGGGGCGATCACGGCCTTGCCGGCGCGCGACACCGCATAGCTGGGGCGCCCGTCGTTGTCGGTAGTGATCTGCACCGTGAGGCGGCCGTCGGGCGAGGACACGCCGACTCTGGGCGGTTCCGGTTTCTGCGGCTGCGCATGCGCGGAGGCGGCGATCGCGACGCTGGCGAGGGCGAACAGGCGGATCAGCATGCGGGTGTCCTGGAGTGGTTCTTGACGCCGCATCCTGCGCCCGCGGGTTCAGCGCGGCAAGTTTTCCCGTCGTGAGAATACGTATGCG
>DATHAV010000062.1:0-2212 GCA_035296505.1 Pseudoxanthomonas sp. | reverse complement strand
CGGCGATGGCCAGGACCGTGCCCCAGAAGGCGATCTCCAACGTCTGCAGCATCAGCCACAGGACATGCATGAGGTAGCCGTAGGGTTGGACCAGCACTTCCCGCTCGCCGGCCACCACGGTCATCTCGAGCGTATCCGGGTCCAGCCGGCGGTCGCTGATGGCCTGGCGCTCCATATGCGCCCCCCACGGCAGGCGATCGCGGTCCAGTTCGGGCAGGCGCGCCAGGTCCGTGGTCTCGGACAGCTGCAGCGGCAGCAGATCGCGTCCGATGCGGGCCAATCCGTCGGCCACCTGCGAGCGCTCGCCGCCGAACGCCGCGCCGACGGCCTGGGCGCTCAGCACCAGCATGCGATCGACCTGCGAGCGTTGCGCGGATACGCCCGCCAGGACCACCGCGACCAGCAGCAGGGCCACCGTCCGCGGCCGGATCCAGGGGCGCAACGACCAGTGCGCGGTGGTTTCACCGTCGGCGGCCGTGCCGCTCATGCGGCCTCGACGCGCGCAGTTCCGCTGCCGTTGCGCCCATAAAGCTGCTCGAGCGCGCCCGGTTCCAGTGCCCTCGGCGCGTCGGTATCCAGCACCAGGCGTCCCTGGCGCAAACCCACGATGCGGTCGGCGAACTCCTGGGCCAGGTCCACCTGGTGGAGGCTGCAGAGCACCGTGGCGCCGTGGGCGCCGGCGGCGCGGCGAAGCAGCGCCAGCACGGCCCGGCTGGTGTTCGGATCGAGGCTCGAGACCGGCTCGTCGGCCAGCACCACGGACGGTGCGGACATGAACGCACGCGCGATGCCGACCCGCTGCTGCTGGCCGCCGGACAGCGCGCTGGCGCGGCGGTAGATCTGGCTTTCGTCCAGCCCCACCTCCTGCAGCAGGCGGCAGGCGCGGCGCTGGCGCGGCGGGTCGAACGCACCCGCCAACGCCCGCCACAGCGGAAGCTGCGCCACGCCGCCGGTGAGCACGTTGTCCAGCACGCTGAGGCGCGGCACCAGATCGATTCCCTGATGGATGGTGGCCATGTGCCGGCCGCGGGTGCGCAGGTCGCCGTTCCGAAGGCGCTCGCCGCTCAGCAGTACGTGTCCGCTGGTGGGGCGCGCCAGGCCGTTGATCAGGCGAAGCAGCGAGGATTTGCCGCTTCCGGACGAACCGAGCACCACGCAGAACTGGCCCCGCGGTACCGACAGGTCGAGCGCCTGCAGCGCCTGGGCGCCGTCGGGGTAGCGCAGGCCCAGGCCGCACAGCTGCAGGGCGGCCGGTGGAGCGTTCATCGCTCGGCCGCCTTGCGCAGGATCGCCGCTCGCACGTCGTCGTCGATCCTCGCCAGCGTGCGCGCCGGCCCATCGAATGCGGCTTCCGCGAACCCGGCGTCGTACCGGTCCACGCGCTTGCCGCCATAGCCCCGGATCATCTCCGGATTGGCGACGCGCTCGTGCACGCGGCCGAACGCCTGTCTCAAGGTCCGCTTCAGCGGCGCCGGCAGCGCCGTGTGGAGCACCAGGGGCGGATTGGGAATGGGATCGCTGCGCGCCAGCACCCGGAACGCGTCGGCCGGGACGCTGCCGCTGTCCACCGCGCGCAGGTACGACTCGAAGCTCAGGCAGGCCGCATCCACCTGGCCTTCGGCCAGCGCGGAAAGACTGGCGGCGTGGCTGCCGGTGAGGCGGATGGCGCCCAGGTCGCGCGCCGGATCCAGGCCCTGCTCCAGCATCATGGCCACCTGGTAGGTGAAGCTGGAACCCGAGTTGACGTCGCCGAACGCCACCGCCTTGCCGCGCAGCTGGTCGATGCCCGTCAGCGGCGAATCGCGCGGCACGAAGATCGCGGCGTAGTAGACCGACTGGTCGTCCAGCACCGAAACCGCCAGCAGTTCGGCGGCACCGGCATCGCGCGCCTGCACGTAGGCCACCGGGCCCAGCCAGGCGACATCGACCAGGCCGGCCTTCATGGCTTCCACCACCGCCGAGTAGCTCTGTCCCACCTTGAGGTCGAACTCCAGGCCGGTCTGCTCGCCAACCGCTTCGAACAATGGCGCGAAATCGGCCAGGGTACCGGTGGCGGTACCTCCGTCGGCCGGTATCAGCATCACCCGCAACGGCGCCTGCGCCGGCTCGGGCGTCTTGCCGCACGAGGCCGCCGATACGGTGCATGCCAGCACGAGGAGCGCGGCCAGCGCCCTGCGCAGGATGTCGAAGTCGACGTGTCGCATGGCTGGCT
>DATHAV010000061.1:0-2467 GCA_035296505.1 Pseudoxanthomonas sp. | reverse complement strand
CCGGCCCAGGCCGGGCCAGTCGAAACCGACCCGCGACGCGCGGGACTGCAGCTTGCTGGCGCGCTGCCACTCCGGCAGCCCGCGCGCCACGCCCGCCAGGGCCGATGCGTCGGCGTCGCCGCCGGCCAGTCGCTCGCGGCGCTTCTGCGCTTCCCACTGGCGCGTCTGCGCCTCCGCGTCCTCGACGGTGGCGCCGCCGAAGACGTGCGGATGGCGGCGCGTCATCTTGTCGCAGATCGCCTCGACCACATCGGCGAAACCGAACGCGCCCTGCTCCTGCGCCATCTGCGCATGGAACGCCACCTGCAGCAACAGGTCGCCTAGTTCGTCCTTCAGCGCGTGCAGATCGTTGCGGTCGATGGCGTCGGCGACCTCGTAGGCCTCTTCGACGGTGTACGGCGCGATGCTGGCGAAATCCTGCTTCAGGTCCCAGGGGCAGCCGCCCTGGGGGTCGCGCAGCCGCGCCATGATGGCCAGCAGCCGCGTCACATCACCCGGCATCGTGTTCAAGCCATTGCCTCCACGGCAGGTCGGGATCGCCCAAGGCCAGGAAATCGCCATTCAACAGCGTGTCGCGCTGGTTGTAGCGGAACGGGCGTCCGTCGGGCGCGATCACCGCGCCGCCCGCGCACTCGAGCACGCATTGCGCCGCGGCCGTGTCCCATTCGCAAGTCGGGCCGAAGCGCGGATACACGTCCATGCCGCCTTCGGCGATGCGGCAGAACTTGAGCGACGAACCGAGGTTCACGGTGCGCGCGTCGCCGATGCGGCCAAGCAGCCGCCGGGTGCGCGGGTCCGGGTGCGAGCGGCTGGCGGCCACTTGCAGCGTGCCGGTCGCGGGCCTGCGCGTGTACAGCGGCGCTTCGGCCTCTCCGTCGCGGCGGTATGCACCTTCGCCGCGGGCCGCATGCCACAGCGCACCGCCGACCGGCGCCAGCACCATGCCGAAGGTGGGCACGCCGTCTTCGATCAGCGCGATGTTGACGGTGAACTCGCCGTTGCGCTTGATGAATTCGCGGGTGCCGTCCAAGGGGTCCACCAGCCAGTAGCGGCGCCACTGGCGCCGCGTTCCCCACCGCGTACTCGCGCCTTCTTCCGAAAGCACCGGCCACTGCGGGGTCAGGCGGCGCAAGCCCGTGTCGATGATGCGGTGGGAGGCGAGGTCGGCTTCGGTAACGGGACTGCGGTCGGCCTTGTGCTGGACCTCGAACCCATGGTCGTAGACCTGCACGATGGCGGCGGCGGCGTCGCGTGCGAGCGCGATGACCGCCTCGCGCAGGGCGGTATCGAAGGAACTCAACGCCGGGCCGCCAGCCACTCGCGGGTGATGAACAGCGCCGCCAGCGAGCGGCCTTCGGAACAGTCCTCGCGCAGCATCAGCCGATCCAGCGCGTCGAGTTTCCAGGGCACCACTTCCAGCTCCTCGGGTTCGTCGCCCGGCAGCCGCTCCGGATACAGATCGCGCGCCACCACCAGCCACGACTGGTGGCTCATGTAGGTCGGCGCCAGGCTCATCGCGCGCAACACATCGAGCCGGCGCGCGCCGTAGCCCGCCTCTTCCTTCAATTCCCGGTCGGCCGCCTGGGACGGGGTTTCGCCGGCGTCGATGCGGCCCTTGACCAGGCCGAGTTCGTAGCGGTGCAGTCCGGCGGCGTACTCGCGCACCAGCAGCACGGTGTCATCGTCGATCATCGGCACCACCACCACGGCGCCATGGCCGCCCGGCTTCAAGCGCTGGAAGCGGCGGCGTTCGCCGTTGCTGAACTCGAGGTCGAGTTCTTCCACGCGCCGGTCCGAGGGCCCTTCCGTGCGCTCGGCGATGCCGTGGATGGTGGGCAACGGCCTGCTCATCGCCGCGCACCGCGACGCCGGCACGCAGTGGCCGATATGATGACCGGATGCTCGGGAAAGATCATGACGCGCAGATGCTAGCAGAGGCCGCGCAATGGCGGTCGCGCGACCTCGCGGTGCTGTGGCACCCGTGCACGCAGATGCGCGAACACCCCGACACGCTGCCGCTGCTGCCGATCGCGCGCGGGCAAGGCGCCTGGCTGGTCGGCTTCGACGGGCGTCGCTACCTGGATGCGGTGAGCAGCTGGTGGACCAATCTCTTCGGCCACGCCGAACCGCGCATTGCCGAGGCCGTGGCGCGCCAGGCGCGCACGCTGGAGCAGGTGATGCTGGCGGGCTTCACCCACCAGCCCGCGGTGGAGCTGGCCGAACGCCTGCTGTCGATCGCACCGCGTCAGGCCGGGCGCGCGCCGCTGGCCAAGGTGTTCTATGCCGACAACGGTTCGGCCGGGGTCGAAGTCGCGCTGAAGATGGCGTTCCACTACTTCCGCAACCGCGGCGAGAACCGGCGCACCCGCTTCGTGGCGCTGGAGAACGGCTATCACGGCGAAACCCTCGGCGCGCTGGCCGTAGGCGACATTCCGCTGTACCGCCGCGTCTATGCGCCCCTGCTGGC
>DATHAV010000060.1:0-8000 GCA_035296505.1 Pseudoxanthomonas sp. | reverse complement strand
CTCTACGGCGACCGCCGCGCGCGCGACGTCGGCGATCTGCTGACCATCAACCTGATCGAGAACACCGCCGCGCAGACCACCGCGACCACGCAGGTGGACAAGAGCAGCGAGATCACCGTGGCCGCGCCCAACATCGCCGGCGCTCCGCTCACCTACGGCGGCCGCGACCTGCTGAGCGCGTCGGTCAACGGCGAGCGCGGCTTCAACGGCAACGGCAAGAGCGCGCAGAGCAACCGCCTGCAGGGCAGCCTGACCGTCACCGTGATCCAGCGCCTGCCCAACGGCAACCTGGTGGTCCAGGGCCAGAAGAACATGCGCCTGAACCAGGGCGACGAGCTGGTGCAGATCCAGGGAATCGTGCGCTCGGCCGACATAGGTCCGGACAACACCATCGCTTCGAGCAAGGTCGCCGACGCGCGCATCGCCTACGGCGGACGCGGAGCGATCGCCCAGTCCAACTCGATGGGCTGGCTGGGCCGCTTCTTCAATTCTCCGATCTATCCGAACTGACAGGACACGCCCATGGATCGCCATGCGAGCAAGCAGATAGTCGCCAACAACGCACGCCGGCGCCGGCCGCGCGCGCTCGGCCCGTACTCGACGCTGGGCGTGCTCGCCTGGCTGGCGCTGGCGCTGGTGCTGCTGTGCCTCTCGCCCAGCGCGCGCGCCGAACGCATCAAGGACCTGGCCCAGGTCGGCGGCGTGCGCGGCAACGCCCTGGTCGGCTACGGCCTGGTGGTCGGCCTGGACGGCACCGGCGACCGCACCAGCCAGGCGCCTTTCACCGTGCAGAGCCTGAAGAACCTGCTGGGCGAGCTGGGCGTCAACGTGCCGCCCAACGTCAACCCGCAGCTCAAGAACGTGGCCGCGGTGGCGATCCACGCCGAGCTGCCCGCCTTCGCCAAGCCGGGCCAGGCCATCGACATCACCGTGTCCTCGATCGGCAACGCCGCTTCGCTGCGCGGCGGCAGCCTGCTGATGGCGCCGCTGCGGGGCGCCGACGGCGAGGTCTATGCCATCGCCCAGGGCAATCTGGTGGTGGGCGGCTTCGGCGCGCAGGGCAAGGACGGCTCGCGGGTGTCGGTCAACGTGCCGAGCGTCGGCCGCATCCCCAACGGCGCCACGGTCGAACGCGCCGTGGCCGGCGGCTTCGGCGGCGGCGACAGCATCACCCTGAACCTGCACGAGGCCGATTTCACCACCGTCTCGCGCATGGTCGCGGCCCTGGACCAGAGCTTCGGCAGCGGCAGCGCGCAGGCGCTGGACGCGGTCACCGTCAGCGTGCGCGCGCCCGCCGATCCCAGCGCCCGCATCGGCTTCATGGCCCAGGTGGAGAACCTGGAGCTCACCCCCGGCACCGCGCCGGCCAAGATCATCGTCAACGCGCGCACCGGCACCGTGGTCATCAGTTCGCGGGTCACGGTGACGCCGGCGGCGGTGGCGCACGGTTCGCTCACCGTGACCATCACCGAGTCGGCCGACGTCAGCCAGCCGGGCCCGCTATCGCGCGGCCAGACCGTGGTCACGCCGCAGTCGTCGATCGCGGTCAGCGAGTCGGGAAACCGCATGTTCAAGTTCGAGGGCGGCACCTCGCTGGACGAGATCGTCCGCGCGGTCAACGA
The DNA here is from genome assembly GCA_035296505.1 of Pseudoxanthomonas sp. Lineage (GTDB taxonomy): Bacteria > Pseudomonadota > Gammaproteobacteria > Xanthomonadales > Xanthomonadaceae > Pseudoxanthomonas_A. The sequence goes on along the minus strand of DATHAV010000060.1, from coordinate 6,378 downwards.
GGTCGGCGCCGCGCCGGGCGACCTGATCGCCATCCTGGAAGCGCTCAAGCAGGCCGGCGCGCTGCGCGCCGAACTCGAGGTGATCTGATGCCGCTGATCCAGCCATCGCTGCCGCTCCAGGCGTCCGCCGTTGGGTCGAAGGACCAGGCGCGCATCCACGAGGCCGCGCAAAAGCTCGAAGGCCAGTTCGCGCAGATGCTGATCAAGTGCATGCGCGAGGCCAGCTTCGGCGACTCGCTGTTCGGCGGCGAGAACCAGACCTTCCGCGACATGTACGACCAGCAGCTGGCCAAGGCCATGACCCAGGGCAAGGGGCTGGGCCTGGCGCCGATGATCGCGCGCCAGCTCGGCGCCGAACAACCCGCGCCGCTCCCGGCGCCCGCCAGCTTCGGACTGGCGCAGTACCGGCGCATGCTGCCGAACGCGGAAAGCGTGCAGGTGCTCGACGCGATCGCCGGCCGCGGCGCGAGCCCGGCCCCGAGCGGCGCAGGCGCCTCGCCCGACGCGGTCGCCTCCAGCCTCAAGGCGGCACTGGGCTCGCATTCGCAGGACTGTGACAAAGTCGAGGCGGTGGCCGCCGCGGACCCCGGCAAGTTCGCGCCCAACACGCCGGAGCGATTCGTGTCCGAAATCTGGAGCGAGGCCAAGAGGGCGGCCAAGGAGCTCGGCGTGGACCCGCGCGCGCTGGTCGCGCAGGCCGCGCTGGAAACCGGCTGGGGACGCCGCGTGATCAGGACCGAGGACGGCGGCAGCGCGCACAACCTGTTCGGCATCAAAGCCACCGGCTGGAAGGGAGAGCGTGCGCGCGTCGGCACCCACGAGTACACCAACGGCGTCAGGCACGGCGAGGTGGCCGACTTCCGCGCCTATGCCTCGCCCGCCGAGAGCTTCGCCGACTACGTGCGCCTGCTGAAGAACAACCCGCGCTACCAGCAGGCGCTGGCCGCGGGCACCGACATCAAGGGCTTCGCCCGCGGCCTTCAGAACGCCGGCTACGCCACCGATCCCGGCTACGCCGCCAAGATCGCTTCGATCGCCAACGGCCCGACCCTGGGCAAGGTGCTCGACGCCCTCGGTTCGGCGGTCGGCACCGCGGTACGCGGCGCGGTCGACGCGGCGGTGCCCGACGCCCTTTCGAACATCGGCAGCGCCCTGCTGCGGCGCTGACCGGGGAGACCGACCATGCCCAACCTTCTGGCCACCGGCAGCAGCGCCCTGCTCGCCTTCCAAAGAGCGCTGTCCACCGTCAGCCACAACGTGGCCAACGTCAACACGCCGGGCTACTCGCGCCAGCGCGCGGAGTTCGAGGCGCGCGACGGCAGCTTCGACGGCTCCGGCTACCAGGGCAGCGGAGTGCGGATCGTGGACGTGCGGCGCATGGCGGACTCGCTGGCGACCTCGCGCCTGCTCGACAGCGGCGGCGAACTCAGCCGCCTGCAGCAGATGACGGTGCTGTCCAACCGCGTGGACAGCCTGTTCTCGGAGCGGGCCACCGGCATCGCCGCGCCATGGTCGGGATTCTTCGACTCGGTCAGCGCCCTGTCTTCCAGCGCCGCCTCCTCGGCCGATCGCGAGAACCTGCTGGCCCAGGCCGGCGCGCTGGCGACCCGGTTCCGCCAGATCGACCGGCAGCTCGACGGCCTGGACGGCGAACTCGACAGCGGCCTGGCGGCGGGCGTCGACGAGGCCAACCGGCTGGCGTCGGAAATCGCCCAGCTCAACGGCAGGATCGGCGGCAACACCCGGGTGTCGGGCGACCTGCTCGACCGCCGCGACCAGCTCATTGGCCAGCTGGTGGGCCTCACCGGCGGCAGCGCGGTCACCCAGGACGGCGGCCAGATCAACGTATTCACCGCCGGCGGCCAGCCGATGGTGGTCGGCACCACCTCCAGCAAGCTGGTCGCCGTGGCCGATCCCTACCGTCCCGACCGCCTGCAGGTGGCGCTGGACACCAGCGGCCAGCGCACCACGCTGGACAAGCGCGCCCTCGGCGGGCAGATGGGCGGACTGCTGGAATTCCGCAGCACCGTGCTGGACCCCGCCATCGCCGAACTGGGCCGGATCGCGGTGTCGCTGGGACGGAAGTTCAACGAGGGCCATGCCGCGGGCATGGACCTCTACGGCGCGCTCGGCGGCGACTTCTTCAGGTTCTCGCCGCCGGCCGTCGCCGCGCACTCGGGCAACGGCGGCAGCGCCACGCTGCAGGCCACGCTGGACGACGTGTCGGCGCTCAACGGCCGCAACGTGCTGCTGCGCTTCGACGGCAGCGCCTGGACCGCCGCCAATCCCGAGACCGGCGCCGCGATCGCGCTCGCCGGCACCGGCACCAGCGTCGATCCGCTGCGCATCAACGGCGTGAACGTGGTCGTGGCCTCCGGCGCGCCGGCCGTCAACGATCGCTTCCTGCTGCAGCCCACCGCGGGCGCCGCCGGTTCGGTTTCGGTGGCGATCACCGACCCCGGACGCATCGCCGCGGCCACGCCGGTCAGGGCCAGCAGCGACCTCGCCAACCTGGGCACCGGCAGGATCGGCGGGCCCAGGGTCACCGACCCCGCCAACCCCGCCCTGCTGGCGCCGGTCGCGATCCAGTTCGTAAACGGCAGCCAGTACATCCTCGGCGGCGCCGGTCCGTTCGCCTACACCGCCGGCCAGTCGATCGCCCACAACGGCTGGACCGTCACCCTCGACGGCAGCCCGGCCGCCGGCGATCGCTTCACCGTGCGCGCCGCCGGCGCCAACTCCAGCGACAACGGCAACGCCACGCGACTGGCCAACGTCGACGACGCGCCCGCCCTCAACGCCGGAACCCTCACGCTCAACGGCGCCATCGGCGGCCTCACCACCAGCATCGGTTCGGCCGCGCGCCAGGCCGACTACGCCGCCGAGGCCCAGCGGGTGATCCACGACCAGGCGCTGGCCTCGCGCGACGTCATCGCCGGCGTCAACCTGGACGAGGAAGCCGCCGACCTGATGCGCCTGCAGCAGGCCTACCAGGCCGCCGCGCAGGTCATCGCCACCGCCGACACGCTGTTCCAGTCGCTGCTGGGCGCGGTGCGCCGATGAACCGCATTTCCACCGGCATGCTGTACCAGCAGTCGATCGGCACCATGCTGGCCAAACAGGCCAAGCTCGCGCACACCCAGCAGCAGCTGGCGAGCGGCCAGCGCCTGCTCACCGCCAAGGACGATCCGGTCGCCGCCGGTACCGCGGTCGGCCTGGACCGCAGGCTGGCGGAGCTCGAGCGCTTCGGCCAGAACGCCAACGCCCTGCAGAACCGGCTCGGGCTGCAGGAAAACGCGCTGGCGCGGGTCGGCGAGGCGATGGCGCGGATCGGCGAGCTTACCGTCCAGGCCAGCAACGCGGCGCTCGGCGACGACAGCCGCCACGCCATCAGCACCGAACTCAAGACCATCAAGGCCGGCCTGCTGGACCTGGCCAACAGCACCGACGGCGCCGGCCGCTACCTGTTCGGCGGCACCGCCGACGGCAGCGCCCCGTTCGCGTTCGGCGCCGGCGGCGTGATCTACGGCGGCGACCAGACCCAGCGCCGGGTGGAGCTGGCGCCGGACGCCTTCGTCGCCGACACCATCCCCGGCAGCGAGATCTTCCTGCGCCTGCGCACCGGCGACGGCAGGGTCGACGCCAGCGCCCTGCCCGCCAACACCGGCACCGGGCTGCTGATGGATTTCGGCGTGGCCGATTCGGCTGTCTATGCCGGCGGCAGCTACAGCCTGCGCTTCACCGCGCCCAACAGCTACGAGGTGCGCGACGCGGCCAACGCGCTGGTCGCCAGCGGCGCGTACACCAAGGGCGACGGCATCGCCTTCGCCGGCGTGCAGATGAGGATCGACGGCGATCCGGCCACCGGCGACCGCTTCCAGATCGGTCCTTCCAGCACGCGCGACATCTTCGCCACGGTGCAGAAGCTGATCGATGCGCTGGATTCCAACCCCACCACCGCCGCCCAGCGCACCGCGCTGACCAACGCCCTGCAGAATTCGATCCGCGACATCGCCACCGCGCAGAACCGCATGATCGACGCGCGCGCCGGCGGCGGCGCGCAGCTGCTGGCGATCGATGCCGCCGCCGCGCTGCGCGAAGCCAACAGCGTCACCGCCAAGACCGCCCTGTCCGGCCTGCGCGACCTCGACTGGGCCGAGGCCATCAGCCGCTACAACCTGGAGAGCACCGCGCTGCAGGCCGCCCAGACCGTGTTCACGCAGATGCAGTCGGCGTCGCTGTTCAAGCTGATGAGATAGCACGACCGGGTGCGATCGGCCGCCGGATCGCGGCGGATAACGGTGTCTAAAAATATCTTCCAATCGCCGCTCGATTGTCAATGATTGAGTGACCTGACCTCATATCTTCACGGATACATGCGGCAGGCTGGAGCCGCCTATGAACTGTCGCCGGCGCGGACGCCAGCGTCGGACAAAGCCTGGTTCGCTCACCCCATCACCGGCCCCTGCTGCGATGCCTGCGCCTCGCGCTCTTGTCGCCTGCGCTGCTCCTCCTGGTGCGCCAACTGCACGGCCAGGTCCACCTGCGAGAACTGCGCCACGCTCTGCTCGTGGATACCTGCAGCGCGGCCGCCGGCACCAGCACCCGGGTGGCGCCCGGCCGGTCCGGATCGCCCTGGTAGGGCATCAGGTTGGACGCCAGGCCGTACTGCCCTTTTGCGTCGGGCAACAGCTTTACGCCATCGATGGCATCAAGATTGCTCTGGCGCGAGACGACCGCCAGCCCCAGCGCCTCGCGTTCCAGCTGCTCGGGACTGCGCGACAGGCCTATTTGCGCATAGATGAGCGCCAGCGCCTCTCCGGCTTGGGCATACAGCCCATGCCGCGGGTGCTGCGGGTGGCGCAGGTCGTGGGCGGGGAGTCGATCGGGGCATAGGCCGGCAGCCGCGCCTGCGCCACCGCCGGCTGCGAGCCCGGCACCGCCTGCGCCTGCCAGGCGGCGGTGTGCTGTTCGGGGGTAAGGGCGAGGGCCTGGTTGGTGTCCACCCGCACGCTGAGCGGCGGTTCGGCGAAGTTGTCGCGGCGGCTGTGCACGATCACGGTGCCGGCGACGAGCTCCAGGTGGCCGATCTGGAACTTGGGCACAAGCTGGGTCGCACCGGTAACGGCGGCGGCCACGCGTTCGCTCTTGTCGGTGTGTGGGATGTTGTGTTGGGCTTCCATGGTGTGCAGCGCCTGCATGGCCTGCTGGTAGCGGCCCTGCAGCGGGTGATGCGGGTGGCGGAAGTCGGGGGTGACCGGCGGGCCGGGCGGTGCGTGCGAGGCCTGTCCGGGACGGGGCGGCTCGGGGGCGGGCGTGACGGCGGGTGCCGGTGTGCCCGGCCGCAGCTCGGGCTCGGGCCTGACCTGGATCGCCGGCAGGTCCACGATCGGGCGGACCGGCTCCAGCGCGGCCGGCGGCGTGCGTGCGGTCATGGCTTCGAGGGCCTGGCCGGCGGCGTCCAGGGTCCGGTCCACCTGTTGCCCGGCGCCGGCGAGGAGGCTGGCGGGGACCTCACCGATGCGAACGGCCGCCTCCATGGCTTGCTGCCCACGCGCCTGCATGCCATTGCGCAGGTCGGAGGCCGCGCGCCCGGCCTGACGTTCGGCTTCAGCGGCTTCGGCCAGGTTGCGTTGGTAGGCCCGCTCGCCGGCCTGATTCAGTCGCTTGGCCTCGGCCTCCAGCCACGGCTCAACCATGGGGGCCAGTTTCGACACCCACCGCAGCGCATCGGCGGCGGTGGCATTGGCGTGCCGCTGGGCCTGGCCCTGCACCTGGTCGACCCCCGCCTCGAGGCGGCCTGCGATCTGACGCGCGCCCGCAGCCACTTCGCCGGCTGCATGCACCCCGCCGCCTACCACCGCGCCGGCTTCCAGGGTGGCCGCGCGCGACACCTGGGCGCCCGCTTGGGTCGTGTGGCGGACCGAATCGCCCGACAGGTCCAGCGCATCGCCCGCCAGCCGTCCGGCCGCTTCTCGACCCCTGCCATGCACCTCAAATCCGTTCGAGGCCGCGTCGCGCGCGGCGTGGAGGTCGTTGCGGTACTTGTCGAACATGAGCCGGTATTCCTGCGCCAGGCGCGGCGCCTCTGGGTTGGCCAGGGTGGAGCGGTCGGGCTTGCCGTCGCTGTCAAGATTGGTGAAGTGGTGCATGCGGTGTGCGCCCACCGTGCGCACGTCCTGCGCACTGGCGTACTGGCGCACCTGCCCGAAATGGCGGCTGGCCGCGCTGACCGGGTCGGAGGCCTTGACGTGGTTGACGACCTGTGCGCCGCCCTCGGGAATCTTGTAGCCCAGGCTGACCGCACCGAACGCATTGAAGGTCTCCCCGCGCAGGCCAAACTTGTAGGCGGTGATCTGCGCCAGCACCCCGCCGAGG
>DATHAV010000059.1:0-3274 GCA_035296505.1 Pseudoxanthomonas sp. | reverse complement strand
AACGAGGGCGAGGGCGGCATCATGGCGCTGATGGCGCTGGCCCAGCGCAGCTTGCCCAAGGGGTCGCGCTCGGCCTACCTGGTCGGCATCCTGGGCATCTTCGGCGCCTCGCTGTTCTTCGGCGACGGCGTGATCACTCCGGCGATCTCGGTGCTGTCGGCGGTCGAGGGCCTGGAGGTGGTGGCTCCGCGCCTGCACACCTGGATCGTGCCGATCACCCTGCTGGTGCTGGTGTCGCTGTTCGCCACCCAGCGCTACGGCACGGCCAAGGTGGGGCGGGTGTTCGGGCCGATCACCATGCTCTGGTTCATCGCCCTGGCGGTGCTGGGCGTGGTCAACATCCTGCACGAGCCCGAGGTGCTGCAGGCGATCAACCCGTGGTGGGCCGCCCGGTTCTTCGCCAACCACAGCTGGCACGGCATCTTCATCCTGGGCGCGGTGGTGCTGGCGGTGACCGGCGGCGAGGCGATCTACACCGACATGGGCCACTTCGGAGCGCGACCGATCCGCCTGGCCTGGTACTGGTTCGTATTGCCCTCGCTGATGCTCAACTACCTGGGCCAGGGGGCGCTGATCCTCGAGGACCCCGGCGCCATCCGCAATCCGTTCTACATCGGCGTGCCCGAGTGGGGCCGCATCCCGATGATCGTGCTGGCCACCGCGGCCACGGTCATCGCCTCGCAGGCCGTCATCACCGGCGGCTTCTCGGTGGCGCGCCAGGCGATGCAGCTAGGCTACATCCCGCGCATGCACATCAAGCACACTTCGCACGACACCATCGGCCAGATCTACATTCCCAGCATCAACTGGGGAATGATGGCGATCGTCATCGCCCTGGTGCTGAGCTTCCGCAGCTCCTCGGCGCTGGCCACGGCCTACGGCATCTCGGTCTCGGCCACCATGCTGATCGACACCCTGCTATTGGCCATCGTCGCCCGCGCCCTGTGGCCGCGCTGGCGCCGCTGGGTGCTGCCGCTGTGCGTGGTGTTCTTCGTCGGCGACGTCGCCTTCGTCATCGCCAATGGCGCCAAGATCCTGCAGGGCGGCTGGTTCCCGGTGGTGCTGGGGATCACCCTGTTCACCCTGCTGCGCACCTGGCGCCGCGGCCGCGAGCTGCTGTCGGCGGAGATCCGCAAGGACGGCATCCAGCTCGACACCTTCCTGCCCGGCCTGATGCTGGCGCCGCCGGTGCGGGTGCAGGGCACGGCGGTGTTCCTGACCGCCCAGACCGGCGTGGTCCCGCACGCCATGCTGCACAACCTCAAGCACAACAAGGTGCTGCACGAGCGCAACGTGTTCCTGACGGTGGAGACGCTGAGCGTGCCGTACTCGCACAAGCGCCTGCGCATCGACGCGATCGGCGACGGCTTCTACCGCGTGATCGTGCGCTTCGGCTTCATGGAGAATCCCGACGTGCCGCAGGCCCTGATGCGCAGCTGCGACCACGGCGGCATCCATTTCGATCCGATGGACACGACCTATTTCGCCAGCCGCGAGACCATCGTGGCCTGCGCGCGCCGCGGCATGCCGGTGTGGCGCGACAAGCTGTTCGCGATCATGCACCGCAACGCCGCCCCGGCCACGGGCTTCTTCCGCATCCCCGGCAACCGGCTGGTCGAGCTGGGCTCGCAGGTCGAGATCTGAACTTTCGTACCGCGCTCACGTCAGCGCGGCGAACTTCTCCACCAGGGCGGTGGGGCCGGCGACGATCAGGATGTCGCCCGGCTCGACCAGGGTATCGGCCTGGGCGTGGGTGAAATCGGCATGGCGGCGCTTGAGGCCGACCACGGTGATTCCATGCTTGCTGCGCAGCGCCGACTCGCTCAGGGTCTTGCCCAGCGATTCCCGCGGCGCGCTGGTCTTGGCGATGGCGAAACCGTCGCCGAACTCGATGAAGTCGATCATGCGCCCGGTGACCAGGTGCGCCACCCGCTCGCCCATCGCCACTTCCGGGTAGACCACGTGCCGCACTCCCACCCGTTCCAGGATCTGGCCGTGCTTGACCGAAACCGCCTTGGCCCAGATGTCGCGCACGCCCACTTCTTCCAGCGCCAGCACCGTCAGCACGCTGGCCTCGACGTCGCTGCCGATGGCCACCACCGCCCGGGCGATGTCCTTGGCGCCCAGCTGGCGCAGGGCCTCGCTGCGGGTCGAGTCGGCCTGCACGACGTGGGTCAGGTGCTCGGACCAGCGCTGCACGATCTCGGCGTCCTCGTCGATCGCCAGCACCTCGTGGCCGAGACGGATGAGCGATTCGGCGACCGCGCCGCCGAAGCGGCCCAGCCCCACCACCAGCACGGTGTCGCGTTTGGATATGGTCTTGTCAGCCAACGATCGGGCGCTCCTCTGGATGGCGGTACAGCCTGGTGTTCCCGCGCAGGGCCAGCGCGCTGGCGAGGGTCACCAATCCTACGCGCCCCACGAACATCAACGCGATCAGGATCGCCTGGGCGGCCGGCGGCATCCGTGCGGTGATGCCGGTCGACAGGCCCACGGTGAAGCCGGCCGAGATCGCCTCGAACAGCACGTCCTGCAGCGGGAAATCGGTGACGCTGAGCAATCCCAGGGTGCCGACCGCCAGCATCGTCAGCGCCATCAGCACCACCGCCACCGCCAGGCGAAGGCTCTGCTCCGGTATCCGGCGGCGAAAGGCGACGGTGTCGCGATTGCCGCTGACCTCGGCCCAGACCGCGAACCCGAGCAGGAAGAACGTGGTGATCCGGATGCCGCCGGCGGTGCTGGCGCTGCCGCCGCCGATGAACATCAGCACCCAGTGGATGGCCTGGGTCTCGATGGTGGTCGCGCCCATGTCGATGGTGTGGAACCCGGAGGTGCGCGCGGCGACCGAATGGAACATCACGCTGGTCCACTTCCCGGTCGCCTCCAGCGCCCCCAGCGTGTCCGGGTTGCGCCATTCGTACAGGCCGATGCCAAGCGCGCCCGCCCCCGCCAGCACGCCGCTGCCCGCCACGGTGATCTTGGAGTGCAGCGACCAGCGGGAAAACGCCAAGCCATTGCGCCGCAGCTCGTACATCACGGGAAAACCGAGTCCGCCGATCAGGACCGCGAGCGCGATCGGCAGGATGAACACCGGATCGTCCGCGAACCGCGTCAGGCTGTCGGACCAGGTCGAGAACCCGGCGCTGTTGAAGGCCGAGACCGCCTGGAACAGTCCGTGCCAGGCGGCCTCGCCCCAGTCCATCCCGTATCCGGTGCGCAAGCGCAGCGACAGCGCGGCCGCGGTCGCCAGCTGCACGACCAGGGTGGCCGCGAC
>DATHAV010000058.1:0-2726 GCA_035296505.1 Pseudoxanthomonas sp. | reverse complement strand
CTGGCCGCCCGCGCCCAGGGAGACGCCGCATGACGTTCGCGGCGATTCCCGAGCTGCTGGAGGAACTGCGCAACGGCCGCATGGTGGTCATCGTCGACGACGAGGACCGCGAGAACGAGGGCGACCTGATCATGGCCGCCGAGCTGGTGCGCCCGGCCGACATCAACTTCATGGTCACCCACGCGCGCGGGCTGGTGTGCCTGTCGCTGACGCGCGAGCGCTGCCGCCAGCTCGGCCTGCCGCCGATGGTGCAGTCCAACACCTCGCAGCACCACACCAACTTCACCGTGAGCATCGAGGCCGCCGAGGGCGTCACCACCGGCATTTCCGCCTACGACCGCGCCCACACCATCCGCACCGCGGTGCGCCCCGACGTCAAACCGCACGAGCTGTCGCAGCCGGGCCATATCTTTCCGCTGATGGCCCAGCCCGGCGGGGTGCTGACCCGCGCCGGCCACACCGAGGCGGCGTCGGACCTGGCGCTGCTGGCCGGGCTGGAGCCGGCCGGCGTGCTGGTCGAGATCCTCAATCCCGACGGCAGCATGGCGCGGCGTCCGGAGCTGGAGAAGTTCGCCGTCGAGCACGGCCTGAAGATCGGCTCGATCGAGGAACTCATCCGCTACCGCCTGAGCACCGAGCACACGATCGAGCGCGTCGACGAGCGTGGGATCGACACCGAGCACGGCCCGTTCACGCTGCGCACCTACCGCGACCGCGTCGGCCACGGGCTGCACTTCGCGCTGCTGCGCGGCGACCCCGACGCCGACACGCCCACCTTGGTGCGCGTGCACATGCAGAATCCGCTGGCCGACGCGCTGCGCTGGCGGCGCGCCGACTTCGGGCCGCCCGTGGGCGAGGTGCTGGCGGCCATCGCGCGCGAGGGTCGCGGCGCGCTGGTGCTGCTGAGCGAGCACAGCAGCCCCGAGGCGCTGCTGGCGCGGATCCGCAGCGCGCACGATCACGAGCCGCCGCCGGAGGGCGCGCTGGCCGAATGGCGGCGCAACGGTGCCGGTGCCCAGATCCTGGCCGAGCTGGGCCTGGGCAAGCTGCGCGTGCTCGGTACGCCGCGCCGCCAGATCGGCCTGGCGGGCTTCGGGCTCGACGTCGTGGAGTACGTGAGCCCGTAGCCGGGAACCGGGTACGGGCGGCTGGGCGCTCGGGCGCCCGCCGGCCCGCCGTGGTCGGCCTGCTAAACTCGCCGGCCCCCGCACGAGTCGCTTCCCATGCCTCATTACGAAGGCGGATTGCGTGCCGCCGACGGCGCGCGTTTCGCGATCATCGCCAGCCGCTGGAACCCGCGCATCACCGATGCCCTGGTGTCGGGGGCGCGCCTGAGCCTGGCCGGCAACGGCGTGGCCGAGGCCGATGTGGACGTGGTGCGCGTGCCGGGCGCCTGGGAAATCCCGCTGGCGGCGGCGCGCATCGCGGCCGGACGCCGGCACGCCGCGATCATCGCCCTCGGTTGCGTGGTCCGCGGCGACACCCGCCACTACGAGCACGTCGCCGACCGCTGCTCCGAGGGGCTGATGCGCGTGGCCCTGGAGTGGGGCGTGCCGGTGCTGAACGGCGTGCTCGCGGTCGAGCGCATGGAGGACGCCGAGGTCCGCGCCGGCGGCAGCCACGGCAACAAGGGCGAGGAGTGCGCGCTGGCCGCGGTCGAAATGGCCCAGCTGCTGGAACAACTGCCTTGAACCGCCCCCAGCGCCGCGGCGGACGCAGGGACACGCGCAGGGACGGGGTCGATCCGGTGACCCGCGCGCGCGCGCGCCGCCGTGCGCTTCAGGCGCTCTATGCCTGGCAGATGTCCGGCGGCGAAGTGGGCCAGGTGATCGCCCAGTTCGCGCACGAGCAGGCGCACGAAATCGCCGACCTCGAGTATTTCGACGACCTGGTGCGCGGCGTGGTCAGGCATCGCGGCGCGATCGACAAGGCCCTGGCCGGCTACCTCGACCGCACGGTGGAAGAAGTCGACCCGATCGAGCGCGCGGTCCTGCGCCTGTCGGCCTACGAGATGCTGCACCGGGTGGACGTGCCGTACCGGGTGGTGCTCAACGAGGCGATCGAAATCGCCAAGCGTTTCGGTTCCGAGCACGGCCACACCTTCGTCAACGGCGTGCTGGACCGCGCCGCGGCCGACTGGCGCGCCGCCGAGTTCAACGCCGCCCGCTGAAAGCGTCGCCGCCCGCGGCGCTATGCTTCGCGCATGGGCTGCGAATTCGATCTGATCGCCTGCATCCGTTCGCGCGCCGCCACGCGCGAGGACGTGGCGCTGGGGATCGGCGACGACGCCGCGCTGCTGGCGGTACCGGCCGGCCACCAGCTGGTGGTCAGCACCGATACGCTCAACGCCGGCGTGCATTTCTTCCAGAACGCCGCGCCTGCGGACATCGGCTGGAAGTCGCTGGCGGTCAACCTTTCCGACCTGGCCGCCATGGGCGCGTCGCCGGCGTGGTGCACGCTGTCGCTGTCGCTGCCGCACGCGGACCAGGCGTGGCTGCACGGATTTCTCGACGGCTTTCTGGCCCTGGCCGATCGCGAAGGCATCGCACTGGTCGGCGGCGACACCACCCGCGGACCGCTCGCCATCGGCGTGACCGCGATGGGCCTGGTCGAAACCGGCGCTGCCCTGCGCCGCGACGGCGCGCGGGTGGGCGACGACGTATGGGTGACCGGCACGCTGGGCGACGCCGCGCATGCGCTGGCGGCGCTGATCGCAGGCGATGCCC
>DATHAV010000057.1:0-1804 GCA_035296505.1 Pseudoxanthomonas sp. | reverse complement strand
TGGCTGTAGCTCCGTAGAGGATGGGAAAGGACGCCCGGGCTCTTGAGCGTTCGGGTTCTCGGCTTGGCCGCCCGGGCGCCTCGCGATCGAAGGTGTGGCATCGGCGGTTAATGCGATGTGGGGAAGGCGTGAATTCGCGGTCGCGACAGTTCTTCGAGGGAGGAAAACTCGTGCATCAATTGCTTGCAGAAAGCATTAGGGCCTTGAAAGCAGACAGCAGCGGTGTCGATGCGTCAGGCCGCGGCTTGCGTTCGGCCAAGAGGCGCCGAAGAGCCCGGCGTGCGGACTACGCCGGCTGCAGCAGCCGCAACCCGAACCAGTCGCGCGGATCGTTCCAGCGCTGCACGACCTTGAGTCCTGCGGCGGCGGCGAGATCGGCGAAGCCGCCGTCGCTGTACTTGTGGCTGTATTCCACCTGCATCGCTTCGCCGGCCGCAAAGACGAAGCGTCGTCCCGCCACGGCCACGGTCTGGTCGCGCTGGCTGACCAGAAAGGTTTCGATGCGCCCGCGTTGGCGCGCGTACACGGCGCGGTGCCGGAACTGCTTAAGGTCGAAGTCGCTGCCGATCTCGCGGTTGAGCCGCGCCAGCAGGTTAAGGGTAAAGGCGGCGGTGACCCCGGCGGCGTCGTTGTAGGCGGTTTCCAGCAGCGCGGTGTCCTTGTCGAGGTCGATGCCGATCAGCGCCCGGCCACGCGCGCCCATGGTCTGCCGCATCGACACCAGGACCGCCACCGCCTCGTCATGGGTGAAGTTGCCCAGGGTGGAACCCGGGAAGAACATCAGCGTGCGCCGCGGCCGGCGCCGCGCGGCCGGAAGCCGGATGGCCTTGGTGAAGTCGGCGCACACCGGCAGCATCTCGATCCGCGGGAAGGCTGCCGCCAGCTGCGCGGTGCTGGCCAGCAGCATGCTGCGCGAGATCTCGATCGGCGTGTAGGCCACCGGATCACGCAGGCCTTGGAGCAGCTGCAGGGTCTTGCGCCCGCTGCCGCTGCCGTATTCGACCACATGCGCGCCGGCGCCGACCGCGGCGGCGATCTCGCCCACGCGTGCGTCCAGCAGCGCCTGCTCCACCCGGGTGAGGTAGTACTCCGGCTGCCGCGTGATTTCCTCGAACAGGCGCGAGCCGTGCGCATCGTAGAAGTACTTCGACGGCAGGCGCTTGCGCGCGCGCGACAGGCCCGCCAGTACGTCGCCGGTGATGTTGTCGGGCTGCGGGCGCAGATCGGTGAGGGCGGCATGGGTGGGCACGACGGCGGCGTTCATGGCTGATCCTTGGCCAGGCGGAGTCCGGAAAACTGCCACCGCGTCGGCGGCGGGAAGAAGTTGCGGTAGCTGGCGCGCACATGGTCGCGCGGCGTGGCGCAGCTGCCGCCGCGCAGCACCCATTGGCCGCACATGAACTTGCCGTTGTATTCGCCCAGCGATCCGCGCAGCGGCGCGAAACCGGGGTAGGCGCCGTAGGCGCTGCTGGTCCACTCCCAGACGTCGCCGAACAGCTGCGCCGGCCCGGTATCGCCATCGTCGTCGCAGCCCTGCGGATGCAGTGCGTCGCATTCGGCGAAGTTGCCTTCCACCGCACTGCCGCTGGCGGCCTGTTCCCACTCGGCCTCGGTGGGCAGGCGCGCGCCGGCCCAGCGCGCGAACGCGTCGGCCTCGAAGTAGCCGAGGTGGCACACCGGCGCGTGCGGGTCCCGGCCGACGCCCTGTACCTGGACTGCGCTGCCCAAGGTCCGCGACTGCACCGCGTGCTGGCCGCCGGCCGTGCGGCACTGGAGGCCAGCACCGTCCCTTGGAAGGTTTCGC
>DATHAV010000056.1:0-2222 GCA_035296505.1 Pseudoxanthomonas sp. | reverse complement strand
CAGCCGCAACGGCGCGATGTCGGCCGCGATGATGCAGATGGCGGCCAACGGTGCCTATGCCAAGCCGGATCGTGGCCGCCTGGCGATGGGTGCCGGTGTCCAGGACGGCGAGGCGGCGCTGTCGATCGGGTACGGTCGCCGGATCGGCGACAGCGTGTCGTTCAGTCTGGGTGCGGCGTTCTCGGATTCCGAAAGTGCTGCCGGCGTCGGTTTCGGCGTCGACCTGTAAAAGACTTACCGTTCGAGGATATGAAACGGCCCGGTCTTCCGGGCCGTTTCTTTTTCTGGGAAGCTGAAGTGCCACCCGGCACGGCGTCGATGGGCACGAGGTGCGCCCTCCGTCGAGCAAGAGAGGGTACTTGTGCCAGTTATTCGCTCGGCTTGGCGGCCGACGTGGGCGACTCGGACTCGGCCCGTCGCGCCAGCATCGCCTCGCGCCGCGCGATGTAGGCGTTGGCGCCGAAGATGATGCCGGCGCCCAGCAGCGTCCAGCGGTCCAGCGGCTCTGCGAACAGCCACCACCCGAACAGCACCACCAGCGGCAGCTGCATGAAGCTGATCGGAGTCAGCGCGGAGACTTCGCCCAGCTTCAGCGCGCGCGTCCAGAGCATGTGCCCGCCGGTGCCGAGCACGCCGGCGGCGATCACCCACAGCCAGGTGATGCCCTGCGGCCACTGCCAGACCGCCATCGCCGGCAGCAGCGACATCGGCACCCACAGCAGGGTGGTGAGGATGACGATGCGATCGGCCGGCTCGGTCGCCGACAGCTGCTTGATCTGGATGGCGACGATGCTGCTCAGGACCGCCGCCAGGAGGGCCACCAACGCGCCCGTACTGAATTGCGCGGTGCCCGGCCGCACGATGATCAGCACGCCGATGAAACCGAGCAGCACCGCGGTCCAGCGGCGCGCCCGCACTACCTCGCCCAGCATCGCGGCCGCGGCGATGGTGACGAACAGCGGGGTCGAGTACGACAGCGACACCGCCTGGGCCAGCGGCAGGTGGCCGATGGCCCAGAAGCCCGCGAGCATCGAGCAGATGCCGATCAGGCAGCGGAACAGGTACTTCGGAAACGCCTGCGTGCGCAGGAAGCCGGGTCCATGCCGAAGCAGCAGCGGCAGGGCGACCACCAGGCCGAAGAAGTTGCGGAAGAACGCGACCTCGAAAGTGTGCAGGGTCGCCGACGCCAGCCGGATCGCCACCACCATCAGCCCGAAGAACACGGTGCTGCCGAGCATCAGCAGCGCGGCCCGCATATGGGTCGAAACCGGCATCAGTCCATGGCTCGCATCATGGCCGCAGCCACGAAGCCCCGATGATCCTGGGCTCCGGCTCCGGCTCGACGCCGAAACGCGCCTGCACCGAGGCGGCGATGCGCCGCGCCAGCGCCAGCAGCTGGGCGCCGCTGGCGGTGCCGTGGTTGACCAGCACCAGCGCGTGCGAATCGGCCACCCCGGCATCGCCTTCGCGGTAGCCCTTCCAGCCGCAGGCATCGATCAGCCAGCCCGCGGAAAGCTTGCGCGTGGCGCCGCTGTCGCCGGGGAACTGCGGCAGCCCCGGGTACTGGCGACCCAGGGCGTCGGCCAGCGCCGCGTCCACGATCGGATTCTTGAAGAAGCTGCCGGCATTGCCGATCACGGCCGGGTCCGGCAGCTTGCGGCGGCGAATGCGTTCGACCGCCGCGGCGACATCCAGCGCCTGCGGCGCGGCGACGCCCATGGCGACGAGTTCGTCGCCGATGCCGGCGTAGTCCAGGCGCAGCGCACGCTGGCGCGGCAATGCGAACTCCACCGCCAGCACCACGTAGCGGTCGACGCTGCGCTTGAACACGCTGTCGCGGTAGGCGAAGCCGCAGTCGGCGCACGGCAGGCGCACCAGTTCGCCGGCGGTGCGGTCGAACGCTTCCACGCAGTGCACGAATTCGCTGAGCTCGGTGCCATAGGCGCCGATGTTCTGGATCGGCGCGGCGCCGGTGGTGCCGGGGATCAGGGCAAGATTCTCGAAACCCTTGAGGCCGAGGTCCAGCGTGGCCCGCACCAGCGCGTGCCATCGCACGCCCGCTTCGGCGCGCACGATCGCCCTGTCCTCGTGCTCCTCGATCACGGTGATGGCGCGGGCGTCGATCGCAAGCACGGCGCCCGGCGCGTCGCCGGCGAACAGCAGGTTGCTGCCGCCGCCGAGGACCAGCGGCGCGGCGTCGCGCAGCTGCGGCAGCGCCAACG
>DATHAV010000055.1:0-1697 GCA_035296505.1 Pseudoxanthomonas sp. | reverse complement strand
GCATGGTGGCGGCCAGGTTGTCCGTGCGCATCACCCAGCCCAGCGCCAGCGCGGCGACCAGCAGCATCGCCAGCGCCAGCATCGCGATCTTCCGGCGCCGCCTCATGCGCTGCCGGAGCTCTGGAGTAGTGCGATGCGCAGTCGCTGGCGGGCGCTCACGCGCCGAGCGCCTCCGGCAGCAATGCGTCGACAAAGGCCTCCGCGTCGAACACGCGCAGGTCCTCCGGGCGTTCGCCGATGCCGGCGAAGCGGATCGGGATGCCGAACTCGCGCGCCAGCGCGAACACCACGCCGCCCTTGGCGGTACCGTCCAGCTTGGTCACCACCAGGCCCGTCACCCCGACCGCGGCGTGGAACTGGCGCAGCTGCGACAGCGCGTTCTGGCCGGTGGTGCCGTCGATCACCATCAGCACCTCGTGCGGCGCGGCCGCGTCGAGCTTGCCCAGCACGCGGCGGATCTTGCCGAGTTCGGCCATCAGGCCCTGCTGGGTGTGCAGGCGTCCGGCGGTATCGGCGATCAGCACCTGCATGCCGCGCGCCTTGGCCGCCTGCAGCGCGTCGAACGCCACCGACGCGGCGTCGGCGTCCTGGCCCTGGGCGACGACCGGGACGCCGTTGCGCTCGCCCCAGGCCTGCAGCTGCGCCACCGCGGCGGCGCGGAAGGTGTCGCCGGCGGCCAGCATCAGGCTGCGCCCTTCGTCCTTGAAGCGACGCGCCAGCTTGCCGATGGTGGTGGTCTTGCCGACGCCGTTGACGCCCACGGTCAGCACCACGAACGGTCTGGCCTCGGCGTCGACCGCCAGCGGAATGGCGACCGGCGCCAGCAGGCCGAGCAGCTCCGCGCGCAGGGCACGCAGCAGCGCCTGCGCATCGGCGAACTCGCGGGCGTTCATGCGCTTGCGCAGGCCGTTCACCAGCGCGGCGGTGGCCGGCACGCCGACGTCGGCGGTCAGCAGCGCGGTCTCGATCTCCTCCAGCAGGTCTTCGTCGAGCTTGGGATTGCGCGAGAACAGGCCGCCCAGGCCAAGCGCGAACCCGGTGCCTCGCAGGCGTTCGCGCCAGCCGCTCCTGCCCGCCGCTGCCGGCGCGGGTCCGGTGGATGCCTGCGCCTGATCAGAGGCGACCGCCGCCCGCGCGGCTTCTTCCTGCCGCGCGTTGAACGCCTCGATCAGCGCATCGGCCGGGGACGGCGCCGATGGCATCGTAGGCGGCGATGGCGGCGCGGGCTGTGGGAAGTGCGAAGGCGCCAGCGCTGCCGCATCGCTGCCTCCGGGCGGCACCTCGGGTTCGACCGGCACTGCATCGGGCGGCGCGGCAGGCGAACTTGCGGCTTCCGCTGTTTGCGTGGTCTCCGCTTCGGTCCCGGCCTCGTTCCCGGCTTCTGCCGGAGCGCGCTGCAGCGGCTCGGGAAACGCGGCCGCCAACTCTTCGATGGTGTAGCGCCGGGTCTTGCCGGCGTTGCTGTCGGAGGCGTCGTCCGGGCTATTGCGGCGGAAAAAACTGACCATTGCTCGGGGTTGTCGGAGAATGCGCACATGCTAGCACCGGCCACCCCAGCGCCCCGATGAAGCCCAGTCTCCGCAACGCACCGGGCACGGTGCGCATCGTCGGCGGCCGCTGGCGCGGCACGCGCCTGGCGGTGCCGTCGCTGCCGGGACTGCGCCCCAGCAGCGATCGCGTACGTGAAACCCTGTTCA
>DATHAV010000054.1:0-4473 GCA_035296505.1 Pseudoxanthomonas sp. | reverse complement strand
ACCGCATCGAATCGGTCCAGTCGTTCCCCAAGGCGCGCATCCCCTCCTCCTGCGGCGGCCTGCCGGTGGAGGTATCGCTGATCGCGCAGCTCGGCCACGGTTCGGGCAACCAGCTTTGGGCTGATGCACAGAGCCGTCAGCGTGCGCACGAGGAGTTCATCGATGCGCTCGACGAACCTTCGACGCGGCTGGCGGCGCCGGATTTCGACAAGGGCGAACATTCGGCGCTGTTCTCCTTCGCGGTGGGGCCGCAGGGCCACCCTTTCCACCGCCATGCGGGGCCGCGCGTGTTCACCGCGGTATCCGGCAGCGGCGGCGCGCAGCTGCGCTTTTCCACCGCCTCGCAGGAGCAGATCGAAGCCGATCCGCACAGCTTCATACGTGGCCTGCATTTCATCGACATCCCGCCGGACTGCCTGTTCACGGCACGCTTCGGCGGCGGCACCTGGCATCAGTTCGCCGCGCCGATGCGCAATTCCGCACACCCGGTGTTCTTCGCGCTGTCCTGCCATACCGACGAACTGCACGGCGCGCTTTCCGACGAGATGCGCCAGCGTGTGCTCGCCGGCACCGCGACGATTCCCGCGCTGACCGAACTGCTGCCGCGGGATGTCCAGGCGCTGCTGGACCGGACTCTGGCCGACGGCGGCGGCGTGGCGACCACCGCGCTGTCGCTGCACGCGCCCCCGGACTCGCTGCGCGATGCCGCGTGCCGGAGTGTGCGAGGCCTGGTGGGCCACTGCCGTGCGGCGCTGGCGCATTGGCGCGATTCGATCGACTATGTGTCGAGCCGCCCGCGCGAAAATGCGGTAGAATCGCTGCCGGCTCCCGTCGCGGATTCGCTGTTGCTCGATGCGCTGCCCGAGGGATTCCACCACCAGGACACCTTCCGCCTGAGCGTGCACGGCCGCGGCTTTACCCACTTGCGCGCGGCGTCGCTATTGGCCGATCTCCTGCAGGGGTTCCTGGACCATCGTCCCAGCGGCGTGTCGTGGCTGATGCGCCTGCGCAACGCGATGGTCAGGCCGCTGCGATTGCGTACTTCGCCGCTCGGATGTCCGGTGTCCTCGTTGCTGACACAGGGCGAAAGCCAGAGATTCGCCGGCCGCTTTCCGGTGCTGGGACAGTCGGTGGCCGAGGACGGCCGCCGTGCTCAGGTACTGCTCGGCGCGGACGATCGCCACCTGCGTTTCCGCTCCTGCGTGGGGGTGCGCATCGTCGGCGACACACGCATCGATTTCACGCTGGGCACGCGGGTCCGCTGCAGCAACCCGTTCGGTCGCGTGTACATGGCGCTGATCGAAGGCGTTCACCGACGCTACATCGGTCCTGCATTGCTGCGCGCGGCGGTGCACAGCGCGGTCGCGGCCCAGCCTGCCGCGCACCCGGTGCCGGGTGTCGCGATCGGCTAGCTTTTTTCGAATGCGGCGGCTGTCTAAAACGATAGTGCGGTGCCAATCATCTCGCCGCCGCGCGCTGGCTGGCGGCGACGCTGCCCAGGATCAGCAGGCCGGCGGCGATCATCGCGGGAGTGACCGGTTCGTCCAGCAGCAGCCAGGCGAAGGCGGCGCCGAACAGCGGCACCAGGTAGGTCACGGTGGACGCGCGCGCCGGACCCACGCGCTGGATCAGCCGGTAGAACAGCAGGAACGCATACCCGGTGCAGACCACCCCGATCACCACCGCACTGCCCCAGGCCGCCAGCGGAATCGGCGCGCTCGGCCAGTGCGTCAGCGCCAACGGCAGCATCAGCAGGGCCGAGCATCCCAGGGTCGCGCCGGCCGCGGCCGCCGGCGGAATCCCGGCCATGTGCCGCTTCACCAGGTTGACGCCCACCCCGTACAGCAGCGCCGCGCCGGCGCCCGCAAGCACCGGCAGGCCGACGCCGAGCCCGCCGACCTCGCTGCCGGCCAGCACCACGACCCCGGCGAAACCGGTGAGCAGCGCCAGCGCGCGGCCGGTGCCGATCCGCTCGCCGTAGAGGACGAACGCCACCAGGGCCGCGAACAACACCGTCATGGCGTTGCAGATGGCGCCGATGGCCGCCGGCGCGTGCTGCGCCGCCCAGGCGAACAGCAGGAACGGGATCGCCGAATTGATCAGCCCGATCATCGCCAGCTTCGGCCACATGTCCGGCGCGATCGCGCCACAGGAACGGCAGCATCACCAGCGCGCCCAGGCCCAGCCTGATGTCCACCAGCGCGACCGGGCCGAACTGCGGCGCCGCCACCCGCATGAACAGGAACGAGCCCCCCCAGATCGCGCCAAGCAGCAGGATCTCGCCCAGGGTGCGCCAGTCGCGCACCGGAGCCTCCGCGACCGTCAATGCCTCGCACTTCGCCGCCATGTCGCTGCTCCGTGGGTCAGGCGGCCATTGTCCTCGGCGCCGGAAGCCGCACAAGCGCGTACTATCGCTGCCAGCCACAAACCTGGCTTGTGCCTCATCGAGGTCCGGAGCGATGAACCTGCGTCCCGCCCTGCTGCCTGCCCTGGGCGTGTTCGCCGCGGCCGCCCGGCACCAGAATTTCGCCCATGCGGCCGAGGAACTGCATCTCACCGCGAGCGCCGTCAGCCACCACGTGCGCAAGCTGGAAACGGTGCTCGGCATGGCGCTGTTCCAGCGCAACGCGCGCGGGGTGACGCTGACCGCCGCGGGCCGACGGCTGGCCGATGCGACGACCGCCGCGATCACCGACATCGAGGCGGTGGCCACGCACCTGCACCAGGCCGGCAACCCTGCGCCGCTGAGGATCACCACCCTGCATTCGCTCGCCTACTGCTGGCTGCTGCCGCGCCTGCCGCGGTTCTGCGGCGCGTATCCGAACGTCCGGCTGCACGTGGAAACCAGCATCGGCCTGGCCCGCTTCGACGACGACGGCCCGGACCTGGGCATTCGGCACGGCCCGGGGCATTGGCCGGGACTGAGCGCTTACCACCTGATGGGCGATGAACTGTTCCCGGTGGCCTCGCCCAACCTGCAGGGGGTGCGCGAACTGCGCGAGCCGCAGGACATCGCGCGGCTGCCGCTGGTCACCGACATGGCGCTGCAGGGATGGCAGGACTGGTTCCGCGCCGCCGGCGCGCGCGGCCTGCGCCTGCCGCCGATGCACAGCTTCAGCGACAGCACCGACGCCATGCGCGCCGCGGTCTACGGCATCGGCGCGGCGCTCGCGCGCAAGCACATCGCCACGCCCTACCTGCAGCGCTACGAACTGATACGGCTGCCCGGGCCGGCGCTGAAGACCCGCTTCGCCTACTACGCCGTGCACCCCAGCCACCGCCCGGTCAGCCCGACCGCGGCACTGTTCATCGACTGGCTCAAGAACGAAGCGCTGGACGAGGCAACGCCGATGCCCGCAGGCGTGGCATAAGGCTCCTACACCTCATGTCAAAGCCGATATCACGCAGCCGTACGCAAATCCGGACGATCGGCCAATCGCTGCATGCGCCGGCGATGTCTCAAAGGCTCGCGCCGTCGATAGGCACCACCTTCAGCGGCGACAGGTCCACCTCCGGCAGGCAGCGCACGTTGACCGCCACCATGCGGGCACCCGTGCCCGGATGGATGCCTTCGCCGAAAGGAGCGATGCCGCAGCGACCGCAGAAATGGTGCCGGATGTGGTGCTTGTTGAACGTGTAGGTGGAAATCGCGTCCTCGGACGTGGACAGCGTCAATGCTTCCCGCGGGCCGAACCACAGCAGGCCGCCGCGGCGCCGGCACATCGAGCAATTGCAGTCGTAGACCTCGGCGATCTCGCCTTCCAGCTCGAACGCGATCCCGCCGCAGTGGCAGCTACCGGCGTGTCTCATCGCACTCTCTCCCATGCAATCCGAAGGCCGCAGCATAAGCCAACGGCACGTGCGTACGCGGGACTATTTGCCTATGCTCTGGCGCCCGTGCAGCCCGCACCGTTGAAGGTTCTAAGAACATGCGCCACCGCCTGCTTGCCGTCGCCCTAATTTCGTCCCTCGCCGCCTGCGACCAGGCCCAGGCGCCGAATCCCCCGGCTGGGCAAGACGCCGCCGCGTCCGCCAACGTGGATACAGACCAGGCCGACGCGCGTTTTGCGGATCTGTCCAAGCGCGCGTTGGAGGGCTGGCTGCGGCTGTCGCCGATCGGCGCCACGCAGATCGGCGAGCACCGCTACGACAGCGAGATCGACGACCTCAGCGAGGCGGGCCGGCAGAAGCGCCTGGACCTGACCAAGAAAATTCTGGCCGAGCTGGAAGCGATCGACATCGCCGCGCTGTCGCGCGAGAACCAGGTCGACGCCATCGTCCTGCGCAACCAGCTGCAGTACGACGTGTGGAACGCGGAGGTGATGCAGGGCTGGGCGTGGGACCCGCAGACCTACAGCGGCCTGGCCGGCAGCGCGATCTACAGCCTGATGGCGCGCGAATTCGCGCCGCTGCCGGACCGGCTGCGCGCGGCCACCGCACGGATGGAGAAGCTGCCGACCCTGCTGGCCCAGG
>DATHAV010000053.1:0-4776 GCA_035296505.1 Pseudoxanthomonas sp. | reverse complement strand
AGCGGTCGCACCGAACAGCGGCAGCAGACCGATCCGGAGGGAAGATGGCCACCGATGAAGCCTTTATCGCCTACGTCCGCGAGCAGCTGGCCGACGTGCCGGAGCTTTCGACCCGCAGGATGTTCGGCGAGTACGCGATCTACGCAGGTCCCAAAGTGGTCGCGCTGGCCTGCGACAACCAGCTGTTCGTGAAGCCGACCGACGCCGGCCACGCGTTGCTGGGCACGCCGGTGGAGGCGCCGCCGTATCCGGGCGCCAAGCCCTCGTTCCTGATCGATGCGCAGCTGGACGACGCCGGTTTCATGGCCCGCCTGATCGTCGCCACCGAGCGCGAGCTGCCGCTGCCGAAGCCCAGGAAGAAACCGAAGCCCAAGGTTCGGCGGCGGGGCTGACGGCGCGCCGCTTTCCGGGGCGTGATCCGGAGAGGGCCATCGGCGAGTTTTTCGTTCCGACCGATGCGCCCGCTCAGTCCTTTCGCACCAGGCTCCTGCGCGCGGTCTCGCCGGCCAGCGTCTCCTCGCTCAGCGGCGCGCCCAGTTCGCGCAGAACCTCGCGCTGTTTCGGCAGCGGGGTGCGCAGGGTCTTGTCCTCGAACACGGCCAGCGTCCGGAAGGCGGGCAGGTCCCAGCTGCGGGCGAGGAAGGCGGCGACCTTCGGCCAGCGGCCGGCGTCCACCTGGTAGCGCACGAAGGCCGCGTTGCGGAAGAACGCGGCGATGCCGATGTCGGCCATCGAGATCCCGCCAAAGAGAAAGCCCTCCGCCGGCAGCAGGCTCTCCAGGTAATCCAGCGTGGCCGGCAGCTGCTCGTCGCGCGCCCTGCCGATGATCGCTTCGTCCGGCGCCTCGCCGAACAGGAAACGCTTGACCCCCAGCTGGTAGAACATGCCCCAGATCACCACCTCGCCCAGCCACGAATCGGCGTACTCCTCCAGCCAGCGCGCCTGGGCGCGGTCGCCCACGTCGGCCGGGTACACCGGCACCTGGGGATGCAGCTCGTCCAGGTACTGGCAGATCACGGTGGAGTCGTTGATCACGCGGTCGCCGTGGACCAGCACCGGGATGCGCCGCAGCGGGCTCAGCGCGCTGAAACGGTCGTCGCCCACGAACGGCGCGATCGGGTCGATGGTGTAGTGCAGCCCCTTCAGCTCCATGCATACCAGCACCTTGCGCACGTACGGGGAGATGTAGTTGCCGATGACGTGGTAGCGCTGGCTCATGGGGCGTTCGTATTGGCTGTGAAGGAGCGCGAGCGTGCGGCGACTGTACGTGCGGGTCAACCTGTTCGGCCGCGGGACGACACCAACCATTGCCCAAACCTATGAAAGACGGACGGACGGTGGAACGGCGGTCCATGCCCACTTCGTCCCGCACCCTTGCCCGACACGACCCACGGCATTTGAAGAATGCTGGTCGACTCCGCACATGGTGCAGGTACATGGAAGGATCGCTTGCTTGCCGCCAGATCGATTTATCGACAGCCTGGGTGCTGCGGATGGCGTTGCGCATGGCGATGTGGATGTGGCGTCTGGGGCGGGTCAGCGCACGTAGCGGCCGGACACGTGGCGGGAGATGTAGGTGCTGAGCCCGCGGCCTTTTTCGGCTAGCCGTTTCATGGCGTCCACGTGCGCCACGCCTGCGCTGGCAAGGTTGCTCTTTGAGCGCCTAGCGCTCACATCCTCGGATCCGCTGCAGCGAAGCGAAGGCAGAGACGTCGGGTGCAGCGTGTGGTTCGGCGCCGGCGAACGGACGCCTCCGCTAGAGATTCTCGCCACTGTTAAGCCGCTCTTTGATCTGCGTCTTTGTCGGAAGTATGAACTGCACCCAGCTTTCCACTTCGGTCCGAAAATTGATTCGTCTGGGCAGGATCGCGTCCACCTCTTCAAAATCGTTTCGTCCGAGCATGAGATACGTCCAGAAGTGCTGAATGCCGATCGTTGCATGCATTGCGTGCTCCGCGGCTAGGATTGCATCCGCCTCATCCCAAATCCGCGCACCTTCCAAGCCTGAGATTGGCAGCGGCTGACCCGTCTTCGGGCCACGCATTGCATCGGCATGGTGACCTTGATAGGTTCCTATCGCGATGGGATCAGCACAGATCAATTCATGCGATAACGATGGATGCCGCAGCCAAACTGAATGCGCAATCTTGTTGCGCTGCTTCCGAAGTGGGGCAACTTTCTTGAAAACCCTTTCAAGAAGCTCGAAGTCGTCCGGTTCCAATGTTGCTCTAGCCGCAGCTATCACCATGTCCTTCTGGGCGCCCTGGTTGTTTGCAGCGACGAACATCGCCATTGCTGCCGACCTTTCGGTCTTCAGCATCGTAGCGAGAAGCCCAACAAGGTATGCGTCGAAACGCGCCCACTCTGAAATCTTCGTCATCAGAGCCGCACCGATTTGCTCATGACCAGAAAACAAGCCTCTCTGGAGTATTTCTCCTGCGCGAATTTCTGCGTCTACAGGTCGAGTCATTCGATCACCGCCAGATGTAGTGCTGCACATAGATATAAATAATGAAACGCCGCATGAACGTGTCTGTCTGGGCAAGCCTGAATTTGCGCAAGGCGCGCCTAATAGCTTACAGACTCCAAATTAGGATCAAGCCTTGTGCTGCGCGGCCAGGTAGCCGGCGCTCTGCATCTCGATCAGGCGCGAGGCGCTGCGCTCGAACGCGCCCTGCAGGCGGCTGCCCCGGTACAGCGCGGCCGGCGGGGCGGCGGCGGTGCACACCAGGTTGACGTGGCGGTCGTAGAGCTCGTCGACGAGGTTGACGAAACGACGCGCGGCGTCCTCGTTGTCGCGGTCGAAGCAGGGGATGCCGCCCAGCAGCACGGTGTTGAATTCGCGCGCGATCTCGATGTAGTCGGAGGTCGAGCGCGGGCCTTCGCACAGCGCGCCGAAGTCGAACCAGGCGATGCTCTTGCCGCGCCCGCGCACCGGGATGCGGCGGCCCTCGATGTCGATGCTGCCGGCCGCCGGGGCGATGCCGCTCAGCTCCAGCCAACGCTGCGCCAGCCAGCCGTCGGCGCCGGCGTCCAGCGGCTGCCGGTACACCGGCGAACGGGTCAGCGCGCGCAGGCGGTAGTCCTCCCGGCCTTGCGTTTCCAGCACCACGCAGTGCCGCTGCAGCAGCGCGATCGCGGGCAGGAAACTGTCGCGCTGCAGGCCGTCGCGGTAGAGCTCGTGCGGCGGGGTGTTCGATGTCGTCACCAGGGTCACGCCCTCGGCGAACAGCCGCTCCAGCAGGCGGCCGAGCAGCATCGCATCGCCGATGTCGCTGACGAAGAACTCGTCCAGCACCAGCACCTTCAGCTGCTCGCCCCATTGCTGGGCGATGCGCGCGAGCGGGTCGCTGTGGCCGGCCTGTTCGCGCAGCCGCGCATGCACGCCGCGCATGAAGCGATGGAAGTGGGTGCGGTATTTCTTCTGCAGCGGCAGGCCGTCGTAGAACAGGTCGACCAGGAAGGTCTTGCCGCGGCCCACGCCGCCCCAGTAGTACAGCCCCGGCACCGGCTCGGGCTTCTTCCAGACCGCGTTCAGCCGGTCGAGCCAGCCCTCGCGGCCATCGCCCAGCAGGGCGCCGTGGATGCGGTCCAGTTCGGCCAGCGCCGGTTGCTGCGCCGGGTCGTCCTGCCATTGCCCGCTCTGCGCGCCCAGCGCGTACGACCGCGAGGGGCGCAGCGCCGCGGTGGCGCTCATGCTTCCGGCAGCCAGGCCTTGACCCCGTGCTGGATGGCGCCGCGCAGGTCGATCAGCTTGCGGTGGAAGAAGTGGCTGGTGTCGGGCATGCACACCAGGATCGGCTGCTGCTTCAGGGTGGCGACCCAGTCGTAGACCGCCCGCGGTTCCACCACTTCGTCGGCCTCGCCCTGGATGAGCAGCCACGGGCACTGCGGCTCGGGGATGCCGTCCAGATCCCAGCGCCCGGCCGGCGGCGCGATGGAGATCAGCGCGTCGGGCTGCAGCGCATCGTTCGCGCGCATCGACACATAGGCACCGAAGCTGAAGCCGGCCAGCCACAGGGCGTCGTCGGGACGGTGCGAACGCACCCACGCCGTCACCGCGGCCAGGTCCTCCTGCTCGCCGTCGCCGTGGTCGAAGCGGCCGGCCGATCTGCCCACGCCGCGGAAATTGAAGCGTACGGTGGCGGCGCCCAGTTCGCGCAGCGCGCGCGCGGCCATGGTCACGACCTTGTTGTGCATGGTCCCGCCTTCGGTCGACAGCGGGTGGCACAGCACCGCGATCAACGGCAGGGCGGGTTTCTGGTCCGTGGGCAGGTCGACGGCGACCTCGATGTCGCCCGCCGGACCCTGCAGGACCAGCGTGCCGGATTCGACGGGAAAGGCGGGATCGGTCATGCGTGGATGATACCGCCGCACCCGCGAACGACGCCGTGTGCACTGGGCTGCATCCCCTGCACGCCTCTGCCCAATGCAGGGCTCGACGGAGCGGCGGCAGCGGCGTCCACGAACCTGCTGCGTCGCACGCCCGGCGAGTATCGAAGGGTCAATGCCGTCTCAGCACCGGCATCCTGTCGATCCTCGCAGCTTGTCCTAGAACCTATCTCAAATTCGCCTGAGCAGTACGGTCATGGCGGCGAGCTGCACGAAGCCCAGGAAGTTCTCGGCGTAGAACTTCCAGCGCGTGAGCAGGCGGCGCTTCCACTGCATCCAGGCGAAGAACCGCTCCACGATCCAGCGGCGCGCGTAGCGGCGCAGCTGGCGCCCGTCCTGAGTCTTGCGCTTCTTCCGGTTCTTGCGATGCGGCGAGATCAGGTT
>DATHAV010000052.1:0-2774 GCA_035296505.1 Pseudoxanthomonas sp. | reverse complement strand
AACCTGATCTCGCCGCATCGCAAGAACCGGAAGAAGCGCAAGACTCAGGACGGGCGCCAGCTGCGCCGCTACGCGCGCCGCTGGATCGTGGAGCGGTTCTTCGCCTGGATGCAGTGGAAGCGCCGCCTGCTCACGCGCTGGGAGTTCTACGCCGAGAACTTCCTGGGCTTCGTGCAGCTCGCCGCCATGACCGTACTGCTCAGGCGAATTTGGGATAGGTTCTAGAGAGTTTCTAGAATTCACATATAAAAGATAATGATCTTGACACCGCGGTTAATTTTAATGAGCCAAATGATTTAAGGTAAACTAAATATAATTTAGTCGCCGAACCGTGTCGGCAATGCCGCCTGCTCTTCTCTGCCAATGAATCAAAGCGCGTCGATGTCACCCAGGGCCTGGATCAGCTTGCGGGCGCGTTTGTCCGGCTTGCCCTCCGGGGCGCGGTAGCCTGCGCGCGATGCCGCCAGTTCCGCGCGCTTGCGCTCGCGCGCGGCACGCGATGCCTCGTCCTCGGCGAACAGCGCCGCGGCTTGGGTCGCCGGGCCGCGACGGTCGGCCAGCTGCGCCACCACGATCTCGAACGCTTCCCCGCCGCGCACTACCACCAGCGCATCGCCGACGCGGACCTGCCGCGCGGGCTTGGCCCGCTGCCCGCCCACTTCGACCTTTCCGTTTTCGATCGCTGCCTTGGCCAGGCTGCGGGTCTTGAAGAAGCGCGCGGCCCACAGCCACACGTCCAGGCGCACGGCCAGGTCCTGTTGCGGGTTCACTATGAGCCACCGCCGACGGTAGATATGAAGGACTTGCCATGCATGCCGGAAAGGAAAAAGGAACTCGTATTCATCAGCAAGTCCATGTCACTAGATCGCCGGCCGCGCTCTTGATCATCACGATTGCCCGGGACCGATTGAGGCGGATCAGCTCTTGGAGCCGCATGACGGACAGTGGCAACACTGCCGCACCGTCTGGAGTGTTCTACCGCCCACGCGCACCGCTGCGTGAAGGCGGACCAATCGTTGCGGAATTCGCGAAGCCGCCACAGATCCGGAAACAAAACGGCCACCCGAAGGTGGCCATCTGGAGGCAGCGCGCGGGACGCGCTTACTCGGCGGCGGCCTGGGCAGCGGCGGCGCGCTTGGCCTGCTTGGCCTGCTGGCCGGCGGCCAAGTCTTCCTTGATGCGCGCGGCCTTGCCTTCCAGGTCGCGCAGGTAGTACAGCTTGCCGGCGCGGACCTTGCCGCGGCGCTTCACTTCCACCGACTCGATGGAGGCGCTGTGGGTCTGGAACACGCGCTCGACGCCGAAACCGTGCGAGATCTTGCGCACGGTGAAGGCCGAGTTGAGACCGGCGTTCTTCTTGCCGATGACCACGCCCTCGTACGCCTGCACGCGCTCGCGGTTGCCTTCCTTGACCTTGACGTTGACCACGACGGTGTCACCGGGGCCGAAGGCGGGCAGCTCGCGCTGGATCTGGGCGGCTTCGAAATCAGCCAGGATGTTCATGTTGAGCTTGCTCATGGTGGCACCGTGTAAGGATCGTGGGCGTGTCGTTCGACAACAAGGAACTGATGCAGTCACCGGATTGTGCTGCACGATATTATTGTGGGATCGCCAGCGGCGGGCCGCCCGGCAGCCGCGCATATTACCGGAAACCTCCTACGGTTGCGACCTCACTCGGCGCCCCCGTCATGCCGCTCCAGTGATTGCCGGAACCGCTCCAACAGCCGCCGGTCGGCCTTGGACAGCGTCGCCTCGTCCAGCAGATCGGGACGCCGCAGCCAGGTTCGCCCGAGGGCCTGTTCGCGGCGCCAGGCGGCGATGGCGGCATGGTCGCCGGACCGCAGCACCGCGGGCACCTCCCCCAGGGCATGGCTGGCCGGATGCGTGTAGTGCGGGCAGTCGAGCAGGCCGTCGCTCTCGAAGCTGTCCCGAAGCGCCGACTCGGCGTCGTTGAGCACTCCGTCGCGCAGTCGCGCCACCGCGTCGATGACCACCGCCGCGCCCAGTTCGCCGCCCGACAGCACGTAGTCGCCGATCGACAGCTCCTCGTCGACCTCGGCCTGCACCAGGCGCTCGTCCACGCCCTCGTACCGCCCGCACAGCAGGATCATGCGCGGCAGCGCGGCCAGCTGGCGCACCTTGCGCTGGCTAAGCTGGACGCCCTGCGGGGTGAGGTAGACGACCGGTGCCCGCCGGGCGTCGGCCGCGCGTGCGGCGCCGAGGCAGGCCAGCAGCGGCTCGATCATCATCACCATCCCCGGACCGCCGCCGAACGGCCGGTCGTCCACTCGCCGGTAGCCGCCCAGCGCGTGGTCGCGCGGGTTCCACCCATGCACGGCCAGCAGCCCGCGCTCCTGCGCTCGACCGATCACGCCGAAGCCGGCGCACTGGGCGACGAATTCCGGAAACAGGCTGACGACATCGATGCGCATGGGAGACACGGCTGAAGACTGCAGGCGAGTTTGACGGAAACGGCGGCAAGCCTCACCGCCTGTCCTTGCCCGCGCCCTCGCTAGAACTCGGGATCCCAGTCCACGGTGATCAGCCCGGCTTCGAAATCCACCGACTTGACGAAGTCCGGCTCCACGAACGGCACCAGCCGCTCGCGGTCGCCGCGCACCGCCAGCACGTCGTTGGCGCCGGTGGAGAACAGGTGCGACACGTTGCCCAGCGCGATGCCTTCGACGGTGACGACCCTGAAACCCTCGAGATCCACCCAGTAGAACTCGCCCGGACGCGGCGGCGGCAGCGCCGACCGCGGCACGAAGATCTCG
>DATHAV010000051.1:0-1718 GCA_035296505.1 Pseudoxanthomonas sp. | reverse complement strand
GGATAGGGCGTCGCCCACCGTGCCGATTGCCGATCGACGGCCTGCGGATGAGCCGCCCGCCGCTTCCCATCGGCTTTGGCCGGCGGTTGATGCAGGCACGGCGAGTATCGATAAGATGGCGCCACGAGAGGGCGACCACATCGCCCGCAGGCGGGTCGCCTCGTCGGAGTCGTACATGTTCGGTTTCGGGATGCTGCGGGCGATTGCAACGACGTGCCTCATCGCGGGAGGGCTGCTGGCCGCCCCGGCGGCGGCGCCGGCACCGCTGCGCGTGGTGTATGCGGCGCCCGAACCAGGCGACGCGCGCAGCGACTACCCGGTCGCGGTGCTGGCGCTGGCCCTGTCCCGCTCCGGTCGCGACTACGCACTCAGGTCGCTGCCGGCCCCAGGCAGCCAGCATCGGGTGCTGCGCATGCTCGAACACGGTCGCGAATTGGACGTGGCTTGGGCTGCGCCGACCGCCGAACGCGAGCGCACGCTTTGCGCCATCAGGTTCCCTATCGATCGCGGACTCATGGGCTGGCGCGTGCTGCTGGTGCGGCGCGGCCAGGAAGCGGCGTTCGCGCAGGTGCGCACGGCCAGCAAACTGCGCCGGCTGCGCGGCGTCCAGGGCCACGACTGGCCGGACCTGCTGGTCCTGCGCCACGCCGGCCTGGCCGTCGACGCAGGCACCCGCTATGATGGGATGTTTTCGATGCTGTCGCGCGGCCATGTCGATTATTTTCCGCGGTCGGTGCTCGAAGTCGGCGCCGAACTGGCGCGCCCGCAGAACACGGACCTGACGGTCGAGCCCACGCTTCTGCTGCGCTACCCCTCGGCGCTGTATTTCTTCGTCCATCGCGACAACGCCGCATTGGCCGGCGCATTGAGCGACGGGCTGGCGCGGGCGCAGGCGGACGGCTCGCTGCAGGCGCTGTTTCAGCGCACCTACGGCGAGGCGCTGGCGACGCTGGCACTGGATGCGCGCCGTACCATCACGCTGCCGAACCCGACCTGGTCCACGCCGCACGCCGATGGCCGGGACCGCTGACGCGGCGCCCACCCTGCGGCGCACCTCGCTCAGCCGCAGGCTGGTCGGGCGCCTGCTCCTGTTGACGCTGCTGGTGTCGGCGGCGGTAACGGCGATACAGCTGGCCAGCGACTACCGGCGCAATGCCATCCTGCTGCGCGAGCTGGTCACCGAACGGGTCGGCAGTATCGCGGACGTGCTTGGGGCCAGCATCTGGAACGTGGACGAGGCCGGCGTGCGCATGCTGCTGCACGGCTTGAACCACGATCCGGGCGTGGCGCGGGTCGAGCTCAGGACCCTGGATGGCGAGCGCTTCAGCGTAGGAGGGCCGCCCGAGCTCGCCCTGGCGACGCTGCGGTTCGATCTGACCCACGCTTCGACCGGCGGGCGCACTGTCGGATCCCTGTGGGTGACGCTGGACGGCGCCGAGGTACGCGAGCGCGCGTTCGGGCGGCTGCAGGCGATCGTGCTGACCACGCTGGCGGTGGTGCTGTCGGGCTGCCTGGCGATCTTCCTGCTGGTGCGGCGGCTGGTGGTCCGCCACCTGGAGCGCATCGCCGACTATGCGCGCAAGCTCGACCTGAGCGGGCTGGACCGGGCGCTGGTCCTGGAGCGGCGCGCGAGTGTACGCCCCGACGAACTGGACCTGGTGGTCGAAGGCTTCGACCGCATGCGCAGTCGCCTGGCCGAGGAAGTGGCGATACAGCAG
>DATHAV010000050.1:0-3167 GCA_035296505.1 Pseudoxanthomonas sp. | reverse complement strand
GCTGGGCCGCTCCCAGGTGCGCGGCTCGCGATCGATTCCCGCGTCGACCGCACGCGCACGCAGCGCGTCCGACACCAGCGTCAGGTCGATGCGCAGGCCCAGGTTCCTGCGGAACGCGGCCATCCGGTAGTCCCACCAGCTGAACGTGCCACCGTCCTGGTGGTGCAGGCGATAGGCGTCGCGCAATCCCAGCGCGCACAGGCGCCGCAGCGCGTCGCGCTCGGCCGCGGAGGTGAGGATGTGGGTGTCGCTCCACAGCGCAGGGTCGTGCACGTCGCGCTCGTCCGGGGCGATGTTGAAGTCGCCCATCACCACCAGCCGCAGGTACGTGCGCAGCTCATCGCGTATCCAGTCGTGCAGTGCGTCGAGCCAGCGCAGCTTGTAGGCGTACTTCTCGGTGCCCACGTCCTGGCCATTGACCACGTACAGGTTGATGACCCGCACCTCGCCGAATGTCGCCGCGATCACCCGCTTCTGTTCGTCGGCCAATCCCGGGATACCGACCTGCACCTCATCGGCAGGCAGCTTCGACAGCAGGGCCACGCCGTTGTAGGTCTTCTGCCCGGCGAACACGCTGCGATAGCCCAGGGTCGCCAGCACGGTGTCCGGAAACTTGTGGTCCTCGAGCTTGGTTTCCTGCAGCCCCAGGACGTCGGGCGCGAAGCTTCGCAGCCATTGCTGGAGGTGCGGCAGGCGGATGTTGAGCGAGTTGACGTTCCAGCTGGCGATCTTCATGCACGAAGTGTAGCGTCAGCCGATGGCTCCATCGCCGGCCATGGCGGTGCAGCCGTGCGGGTGCGCTGGCTGCATGGACCTCAGCATTCCGGCGACCTGTGCATCGGCGCCGACCCGGCGGCAGTTCGTCCCGCCCGGCGCCTCGGCGCGTGCACGCCGTGGCGCGATCGGCAGCAGACTTATGCGTTACGTCAGCCCCACCACTACGGCCAGCGCCACGAAGCCCGCGCCCAGCAACAGCAGGCCTGCGGCGAAGCGCCAGATCAGCTGCAGCCACCGCGTCCACGCCAGCCCCGCCATGCCGAGCGCGCCCATCAGCACCGCCGAGGTCGGCACCAGCAGGTTGGTGAGGCCGTCGCCCAGCTGGAACGCGAGCACCGCGACCTGCCGGCTGACCCCGACCAGATCGCTCAAACCGACCATCAGCGGCATGGTGATGGCGGCCTGCGCCGAACCGGAGGTGACGAAGAAGTTGAACAGCGCCTGGGCCGCGAACATTCCTTGCGCGGCCATCAGCGGCGGCCAGTGGTCGAGCGCGCCGCCGAGCGCGTACAGCAGGCTGTTGAGCAGCGACGGCGAATGCGGATCGGTGCCGCCGAGCAGCCAGAGCATGCCTTTGGCCATGGCGATCACCAGCGCCACCGGGACCAGCTGCTTCGCGCCTTCGGTGAACAGTTCGGCGATGCGGTTCGGATTCATGCGTCCGTCGGCCCAGGCGACGAGCCCGCAGAACAGGCCCAGGGTGAAGAACTGGGTGGCGATTTCCGGCAGGTAATAGCCGCGCAGGGTGACGCCCCACACGATCCAGCCGACCGTGGCCAGCACCGCCAGCAGGATCACGCGGTCGGCCCAGTTCATCGCCGCTTGCGGTGCCGAGGCATCGGCCTGGTCATGAGGCCAGGCGACCGCAGTGCGATGGGCCAGCGCATAGCGCACGGTGAAGACCGCCCCGACCAGGGTGAAGGCGGCCCACATCGCCGTGCGGAAACCCGCCCCCGACAGCAGCGGCACGTCGGCGATGCCCTGCGCCACGGCCACCGAGAACGGATTCATCCACGAGGTTCCGAAGCCGATCTGGCTGGCCATGTAGGTGCACATCACCGCGCTCTCGCGGGGCAGCCGGAGACGGTCGGCCAGCGGCAGCAGCAGCGCGAGGAACGCGATGGTCTCCTCGCCCATGCCGAACACCGCGCCGCCCAGCGAGAAAGCCACGAACAGGCTGCCCAGCAGCCACGCCGGTCGGCCGCCGGTGGCGGCGACCAGCCGCAGCAGGCCGCGGTCCACCGCGCCGGTCGCGTTGATCACCGCGAACGAACCGCCCACGATGAGAAGCAGCGCGATCACGCCGACCGCGGCGGAGCTGCGCCCGCCCGAGGTCAGGCCTTCGAACAGGAAATTGAGGAAGCCCACCTGCTCGCCGCTGGCGAACAGCTGCAAGGCAGGTGCATCGGCATGGCGAAAACTCTGCAGCGACACCGGCGCGCCGGGCGCGAACTGCCCTGCCGGCAGCCACGGCACCAGCAGCGCCAGCACCGAGACCAGGACGAACAGCACCACCAGGGTATTGACCCCGCCGGGATGGGTGGGAGGCGAAGTGCGCATCGGCTTCCTGCGGGAGGGCGGCGCCGCAGGATGACGCAAACGCGTGCCGTCCGCAGCCGTGCGGTCGGCGCGTCCCGTCGAGCGCCGGCTCGGAGGGCAGTAGCGGTGATGTGGTCGACCCAGTGAAGCGGCGGGTATGTCGCGGTTGTACGGGTCGGCATTGGACGCTGGCCCAACTGCCGCCGGTGACTTGCGGTGCGCACGGTTACGGTGCGTCGGCCGCATCGTGCGAACCGAGTTCTTCGCTCGCGACGCATCACCGGCGCCGTAGCGACTGTCCGCCGCCCTTTAGCGGACGATGAAATCGATGAACCGTACGACCTTCGAGTACGGCGGCTTCAGCAGGTCGCTGGCCGCGCGGCGCGGCTGCCACAGGATCGGCAGCGCCTTGCTCATCGCGTCGAAACCCGCGCGGCCGTGGTAGGCGCCCATGCCGCTGGGGCCGATGCCGCCGAACGGCAGTCCGTTGATGCCGAAGTGCAGCACGGTGTCGTTGACCGTCACCCCGCCGGCCAGGGTGTTGCGCAGGATCCGCTCCACCCGGTCGCGGCGGCGGCTGAAGGGGTACAGCGCCAGCGGACGGTCGTGGGCGTTGACGTAGGCGATGGCCTCGTCCAGCGACCGCACCGTGCGGATCGGCAGGATCGGGCCGAAGATCTCGTCCTGCATCACCTTGGCGTCGTCGCCCGGCTCCAGCACCAGGTGCGGGGCGAACAGGCGCTGCGCCGGGTCGTGGCGCTCGGACAGCGCGATCACCTCCAGCCCGCGCGCGCGCGCGTCTTCCAGATAGCCCTGCAGGCGTTCGAACTGGCCCTCGTTGATGATCCGGG
>DATHAV010000049.1:0-4244 GCA_035296505.1 Pseudoxanthomonas sp. | reverse complement strand
CACCGACGGCGTGTTTTTCGAGGGGGAGTCGCTGGAAACCGGCGACTTTTCCGGTCCCGGCGGCGCTCGCGCGGCGCTGCGCCAGGAACGTGCGCAGGCGGCGATCCTGGAAACGGCGCGGGGCGGCATGCTGCGGCGGGGGCTGGCGCTGTGCCTTGCCGACGCCGCCATCGTCACCAACATCTCCGTCGACCACTTCGGCGAATACGGCGTCCACGACCTGGACGACCTGGCCCAGGTGAAGCTCACCGTGGCGCGGGCGATCGACAGCCAGGGCCTGCTCGCGCTCAATGCCGACGACCCGACGCTGGTACGCCACGCGCGAGCGCTCGCCTGCCCGCTGGGCTGGTTCTCCCTGGACTTCGACCACCCGCTGCTGGCCGCGCATCGCCAGCGGGGCGGCGCCACCTGCGGGGTGCGCGACGGGCAACTCCGGCTGCACGCCCGCGGACAGGCCGATGCACTTGGTCTGGTCGCGGACATGCCGCTGACCCTGAACGGGCGCGCCCGCTACAACGTGGCCAACGCCGCCGGCGCGGCGCTCACCGCGAGCGCGCTGGGCATTGCGCCCGCCGCCATCGCCGCCACGCTGGCCACGTTCGGCCGTGCCGGTTCCGACAACCCGGGACGCCTGCAGCACTGGCGCTTCGGTACCACCGAAGTCTTCGTCGATTACGCGCACAACCCGGACGGCCTGCACGGCCTGCTCCAGGCGGTGAACGCGCAAACGCGGAGCGGCCGCATGGCGATCGTGCTGGGGCACGCGGGCAATCGCGAGGACGCCGACCTGCGCGCGGTGGCCTCGACCGCGGCCGCGGCGCGGCCCGACCTGGTGCTGCTCAAGGACATCGCCGGCTACGAGCGCGGCCGCGGCACCGGGGAAGTGGCCGCCATCATGCGCGCGCAGCTGCTGGCCGATGGCGTGGACGAGCCGGCCGTCCGCCTCTGCCTGGACGAGGCGGAGGCGGCCCGGGCCTGCCTGCAGTGGGCGTGCGAGGGCGACCTGCTGGTGCTGCCGGTCCACGAGCTGGACGCGCGGGCGCGGGTCGTGGCGCTGCTGGAGGCGATGGCCGCGGACGGCTGGAGCGCCGGCCGGCCCGTGCCCTCCTTTCCGGAACCGGCGCACGACGCCTAGCGTCGGAGACTGCAGCGTCGCCTTGGCACGGGCTGCCGTCGGAGGATCCTGCTACGGCGGCCGCGACGACCGGTCTGCTAAAATTCCGCCACTTTCCGCCGCCCTCCCCGCCCGCGGCCGCACCCAAGAACGGAGACCCCATGTCCGCAGACCTGTTCAAGGCGCTTGGCCTTGCTTCGCGCAATTCCGGCAC
The DNA here is from genome assembly GCA_035296505.1 of Pseudoxanthomonas sp. Lineage (GTDB taxonomy): Bacteria > Pseudomonadota > Gammaproteobacteria > Xanthomonadales > Xanthomonadaceae > Pseudoxanthomonas_A. Next base: position 2,916 of record DATHAV010000049.1, on the reverse strand, counting down.
CTACCTGGGCCGCGGCGAGTGGTCCGTCGCCATGGGCGCCGGCGTGCTCGAGTCGATCAACCCCAGCACCAACCAGGTGCTCGCCGAGGTCGAAGCGACCAGCGAAGCGGATTACGAAACCATCGTCGCGCGCGCCCAGGAAGCCTTCAGGGTCTGGCGCACCACCCCGGCACCGCGCCGCGGCGAGGCCGTGCGGCTGTGCGGCGAAGCCCTGCGCCGGCACAAGGACGCGCTGGGCTCGCTGGTCGCGCTGGAGATGGGCAAGAGCAAGCCCGAGGGCGACGGCGAGGTGCAGGAGATGATCGACATCGCCGACTTCGCCGTCGGCCAGTCGCGCATGCTCTACGGCTACACCATGCATTCGGAGCGCCCCGGCCACCGCATGTACGAGCAGTACCAGCCGCTGGGCCTGGTCGGCATCATCAGCGCGTTCAACTTTCCGGTCGCGGTGTGGGCGTGGAATTCGTTCCTGGCCGCGATCTGCGGCGACATCTGCCTCTGGAAGCCGTCCAACAAGACCCCGCTGACCGCCACCGCCAGCATCAAGGTGTGCAACCAGGCGCTGCGCGAGGCGGGTTTTCCCGACATCTTCTTCCTGATCAACGACGCCGGCACCGCGCTGGCCGAGAAGTTCGTCGACGACAAACGCATCCCGCTGATCAGCTTCACCGGCTCCACCGCCGTGGGACGCACGGTGGGCGAGCGCGTGGCGCGGCGCATGGGCCGCAGCCTGCTGGAGCTGGGCGGCAACAACGCGATCATCCTGGACCCGACCGCCGACCTGAAGCTGGCGATCCCCGGCATCGTGTTCGGCGCGGTCGGCACCGCCGGCCAGCGCTGCACCACCACCCGCCGCCTGATCGTGCACGCATCCATCCACGACAACGTGCTGGCCACGCTGGTCAAGGCCTACAAGCAGGTGGAGGGCAAGATCGGCGATCCACTGGATCCCGCCAACCTGATGGGCCCGCTCAACAGCCCGGGCGCGGTGCGGCAGTTCCTGGCCGCGGTGGAGAAGGCCAAGGCCAGCGGCGGCACGGTCGAAACCGGGGGCAGGGCCATCGATCGCCCCGGCAATTTCGTCCTGCCGACCATCGTCACCGGGCTCGAGAACTCCGATGAAGTGGTCCAGCAGGAGACCTTCGCCCCGATCCTCTACGTGATGAAGTATTCGACGCTGGAGCAGGCCATCGAGATGCAGAACGCGGTCCCCCAGGGCCTGTCGTCCTCGATCTTCACCCAGGACCTTAGGTCAGCCGAGCAGTTCCTGTCGGCGGCCGGCAGCGACTGCGGCATCGCCAACGTCAACATCGGCACCAGCGGCGCGGAGATCGGCGGCGCCTTCGGCGGCGAGAAGGAAACCGGCGGCGGTCGCGAGTCCGGTTCGGATGCGTGGAAGGTGTACATGCGCCGCCAGACCAACACCATCAACTATTCCGATTCGCTGCCCCTGGCGCAGGGCATCAAGTTCGACCTCTGATCCACCGATAGGACCGCCATGAACGCTCCCGTGCGCCTCACCAGCACCCTCGCCATCGCCAGCCTGATCGCCGGCCTGCTGGGCTGGACGCTGATGCCCTTCGTCGGCAGCCTGGTGGCGATCGTCACCGGGCACATGGCGCGCGGCGAGATCCGCCGCAACCCGGGCATGGAAGGCGACTCGATGGCGGTGATCGGCCTGGTGCTGGGCTGGGTGGCGGTCATCGGCGCGCTGCTGGCGGTAATGGCCTTCGTGCTGTTCTTCGGCGGCCTGGCCTGGCTGGGTACGCGCTGAAGCGATGTACGACCTGGCTCGGCCGTTCCTGTTCGCCCTCGATGCCGAGCGAGCCCATGGGCTGGGTCTGCTGTCGCTCCAAGCCGCCTACCGCAGCGGCACCACGCCGCTGCTGGCGCGGCCGATCGGGCCGCTGCCGACCAAGGCCTTCGGTCTGGACTTCCCCAATCCGGTCGGCCTGGCCGCGGGGCTGGACAAGAACGGCGCGCATATCGATGCGCTGCTGGCGCTGGGATTCGGCTACGTCGAAGTGGGAACGGTGACGCCGCGTCCGCAGGACGGCAATCCGAAGCCGCGCATGTTCCGCCTGCCGCAGCACAAGGGGGTGATCAACCGCCTCGGCTTCAACAACCTCGGGGTGGATGCGCTGGTGCGCAACGTCGAGCGCGCGCGCCGGCGCGGCGGCCTGCTCGGCATCAACATCGGCAAGAACAAGGACACCGCCAACGAGGAGGCCGCCAAGGACTACCTGTACTGCCTGGAGCGCGTCTATCCGCTGGCCGACTACATCACCGTCAACATTTCTTCGCCCAACACCGCGGGACTGCGCGAGCTGCAGGAAGAGCAGGCGCTGCGCCAGCTGGTCGATACGCTGCGCGAGGCGCAGGAGCGCTTCGGCGCCCGGCACCGCAAGCGCGTGCCGATGCTGGTCAAGGTGGCGCCGGACCTGACCGACAGCGATGTCGAAGCCGTCGCGCGCGTACTCGGCGATCTGGGCGTGGATGGCGTGATCGCCACCAACACCACGGTGGCGCGGACGGGAACGGAGTCGCATCGGCAGGCGGCGCAGGCAGGTGGGCTGTCCGGGGCGCCGTTGATGGACCCGTCAACCGTCATTTTGCGCAAGCTGCGCACCCGCCTGGACCACCGTATCCCGCTGATCGGCGTGGGCGGCATCCTCTCCGGCGCCGATGCGGCGGCCAAGATGTCGGCCGGTGCGCTGCTGGTGCAGTTCTACACCGGCATGATCTACCGCGGACCGGAGCTGGTGCGCGAATGCGTCGAAGCCATCCGCCGCCGCCGCGAATCGCCCAGCGGCGGGCCGGTCGCGCCGGAATGACGGCAGGCTGGCGCATCACCCGCGACGCCTCGCTCGCCGCGCGCAACACCTTTGCGGTGCCGGCGACTGCGCCGTGGCTGGT
>DATHAV010000048.1:0-5843 GCA_035296505.1 Pseudoxanthomonas sp. | reverse complement strand
GATTGCGCCTGCGTGGCGAGTCGTTGCATCTCCTAAACCCGCCGCTCCTCGCCATCTTCTCCCGGAGTGGAAGGGACGCAGGTTGCCTTTCTTCTCCCGCGTCCCCAGCTTTGAGCCCATGACCACAGCCCTCGCACTGGCAGAAACCCGTCTGCTGCTTCCCTCCGGACTGGATCCGCAGGGCCTCGACCGCGCCTTCGGCACCCTGCTGGGGCCGGGTATCGACTTCGGCGACCTGTATTTCCAGCACTCGCGCCGCGAGAGCTGGACGGTGGAGGACGGCATCGTCAAGGACGGCGCGCACTCGATCGAACAAGGGGTCGGCGTGCGCGCGATCTCCGGCGAGAAAACCGGCTTCGCCTACTCGGACGACATCAACCGCGACGCGCTGCTGGCCGCGGCCGGTTCCGCCCGCGCCATCGCGCGCGACGGCGCCACCCACGCGCCACGCACGCTGGTGCGCGGCAGCGGGCACTCGCTGTATTCGAGCGCGGACCCGATCGACGCGCTGGACAACGACGCCAAGGTGGAAGCGCTGCGCCGGGTCGACAAGCTGCTGCGCGCGGCCGATCCGCGCGTGCAGCAGGTCACGGTGAGCCTGTCCGGCGGCGTGGACACGGTGCTGGTGGCGCGCAGCGACGGCGTGCTCGCCGCCGACGTGCGTCCGCTGGTGCGCATGAACATCCAGGTGATCGTCGAGCAGAACGGCCGCCGCGAGTCGGGCTACGCCGGCTTCGGCGGGCGGTACTCGTATTCCGAGCTTATGGCGGGCGGCAAGCCCGAGGAATTCGGCCGCGAGGCCCTGCGCCAGGCGCTGGTCAACCTCGAAGCGGTCGATGCGCCGGCCGGAGTGATGCCGGTGGTGCTCGGCGCCGGCTGGCCCGGCGTGCTGCTGCACGAGGCCGTGGGCCACGGCCTGGAGGGCGATTTCAACCGCAAGGGCACCTCGACCTACGCCGGCCGCATGGGCCAGCGCGTGGCGTCGCGGGGCGTCACCATCGTCGACGACGGCACCCTCGAAGGGCGCCGCGGTTCGCTCAACATCGACGACGAAGGCACGCGCACCAGTTGCACCACGCTGATCGAGGACGGCGTGCTGGTCGGGTACATGCAGGACACGCTCAACGCGCGCCTGATGGGCGTGGCGCCCACCGGCAACGGGCGCCGCGAATCATTCGCGCACCTGCCCATGCCGCGCATGACCAACACCTACATGCTGGGCGGCGGGCACGATCCGCAGGAGATGATCCGTTCGGTCAAGAGGGGCCTGTACGCGGTCAACTTCGGCGGCGGACAGGTCGACATCACCAGCGGCAAATACGTGTTTTCGGCGACCGAGGCCTACCTGATCGAGGACGGCAGGGTCACCGCGCCGGTCAAGGGCGCCACCCTGATCGGCAACGGCCCGGAGACCATGCAGAAGGTGCGCATGGTCGGCAACGACATGGCGCTGGACGCCGGCGTCGGCGTGTGCGGCAAGGACGGCCAGAGCGTGCCGGTGGGCGTGGGCCAGCCGTCGCTGCTGATCGAAGGGCTGACCGTGGGCGGGACCCGGGCGTGAGCGATTCGGATCGAGTGCCACTGGCGACGTGGCCACGGTGACAACGGTGGCGCATGGCCCGGCCGGTCACCTACTGAGGCCGGATCGGCTAGATATCCTCGGCCGATTCGTCCACCGCGCCATCGTCGGCCTCGGCCAGCAGTTCGCGCAGCTCGCGGAACAGTTCGCGGTAGGCGTGCGGCGGCTTGTTCTTCAGCCGTTCCTCGCCCGCGTTGCGGACCAGCTGGCGCAGATGCCGGCGATCGGCTCCCGGATGGTCGGCCAACAGTTCGTTCAGGGCGACGTCGCCGCCCTCCAGCAGGCGCGCGCGCCACTGCTCGACCCGGTGCAGGATCGCGGTCTCGCGGCGCGCCGATTCGCCGCCGACGTCCATCGCGTCCCGGATCGCCTCCAGGGTTCGGTCGCTCTCGCGCCGCATCTGCTTGGCCAGGAACTGCAGCTGGCGCTTGTGCGCGATGTGCGAGGTGATGCGCTGGGTCTCGTGAATGTGCTCCAGCAGCGTTTCGGGAATGGGCAGCCTGGCCAGCTGCGCCGGCGGCAGCGCCACCAGCCTTTCGCCCAGGCCGCGCACCTCGAGCGCCTCGCGCCGCTGCCGGGTGCGGCTGGGGCCCAGGAATTGGCCGGTTTCCGGGTCGATTCCGCGCATTCTCTCTCTCCAGATCCTCGATACAGGATAAGCCATTGAACGCGATAGCCGACCCGTACACCGACGACAGCCTGCAGCGACTGGAGGCGATGGCGGAGATTTCGCGGCGCCTGCTCGACCGCGCCCGCGCGCTGGGCGCCAGCCAGGCCGAAGTGAGCTGCAGCGAGGAGCGCGGCCTCAACGTCAACGTGCGCATGGGCGCGGTGGACACGGTCGAATCCACGCGCGACCGCGGCATCGGAGTGACCGTGTACTTCGGCCGGCGCAAGGGCAGCGCCAGCACCGCCGACTTGCACAACGCCAGCCTGGAGGCGACCGTGGAGCAGGCCTGCGCCATCGCCCGTTACACCGAGGACGACGCGGCCGCCGGCCTCGCCGACGCCGCGCTGATGGCCACGCAGTTCCCCGACCTGGACACCTGGCACCCATGGCCGGTCGACGCCGACCACGCGGTGGACCTGGCGCTGGCCTGCGAAACGGCCGGACGCGAGGCCGACGCCCGTATCGCCAATTCGGACGGCGCCTCGCTGGGCAGCGGCGAAAGCCTGTCGGTGTACGCCAATTCGCACGGCTTCGTCGGCCGCGACCGCGGCACCCACCACTCCATCGGCTGCGCGTTGATCGTGGGCCAGGGCGATGGCATGCAGCGCGACGGCTGGTACAGCAGCGCGCTGGCCCGCGAGGAGCTGGAGGACGCGGCCGCCATCGGCCGCCGCGCCGCCGAGCGCACGGTGGCCCGCCTGTCTCCGCGCTCGCTGGCGACGGGGCAGTACCCGGTGCTGTTCGCGGCCGAGGCGGCGCGTTCGCTGATCGGGCACCTGCTGGGCGCGGTGTCCGGCGGCGCCCTGTATCGCCGCGCCAGCTTTTTGCTGGACCACGTGGGCCGGCGCCTCTTCCCGGAATGGTTCCACATCGACGAACAGCCGCTTCTGCGCCGCGGCCTGCGCTCGGCCGCCTTCGATGCCGAAGGCGTGGCCACGCGCGAGTCGCCCCTGGTGCGCGACGGTGTGCTGCAGCGCTACGTGCTGGGCAGCTATGCGGCGCGCAAGCTTGGGCTGCAGACCACCGGCAATGCCGGCGGCGTGCACAATCTCGCGGTGGCGGCCAATGCCGGTGGCTTCGACCAGCTGGTCGGCGGCCTGCGGCGCGGCCTGCTGGTCACCGACCTGATGGGCCAGGGCGTCAACAACGTCACCGGCGACTACTCCCGCGGCGCCGCGGGGTTCTGGGTGGAGAATGGCGCCATCGCCTATCCGGTCGACGGGATCACCGTCGCCGGCAACCTCAGGGAGATCTTCGCCGGCATCGAGGCGGTGGGCAGCGACGTCGATGTGCGCTCGCACGTGCGCACCGGCTCGATCCTGGTCGGCAGGATGACCGTCGCCGGGGGCGATTGACATTGCTGACCATTGACAGGCTCGATTGCGGCAGCGAAAGTGACGCCGGGCCGCAGGCCGATCTGACTCCAACCAACCGTAGAGGAACCATGTAATGAGCGAATTTGACAGCATCGGCACACCGCCCCCGGCGCCCACCAACGTCGCGTCACAGGAAGCCCGCACGCTTGCGATGGTGGCCCACCTGCTGGGCATCCTCACCGGATTCATCGGGCCTCTGATCATCTGGCTGATCAACAAGGACAATCTGGCCAAGTCGTTCGTGACCGACCAGTCTAAGGAGGCGCTGAACTTCCAGATCACTTTCGCGCTTGTTTACATTGTCGCGATGATCGTGGTCATGGTCAGCCTTGGCCTCCTGTTCTTCCTCCCGATGCTGGTCTGGGTGGCCAACCTGGTGATGTGCATCCTGGCGGGCGTCAAAGCCAACAACGGCGAGGCCTACCGCTATCCGTTCGCGCTGCGGCTGGTCAAGTAATTCAGTGCATTGACAAAAAAGCCCGGCGATGCCGGGCTTTTTTGTGCGCTCGAAGTAAGAAACTAAAGCGACAACAGTAAGCTGTTGATGGCGGGCGCAAGCACCCATTCAATGCATGCGATGGATCGCCAGCTCGCCCAGCGCCGAGAGTTCCTTCGCGCGGTCGCGCAGCGGCGCCAGGGCCTCGCGCATCGTCAGATCCAGCTCCTCGAGCTTGGCCTTGGCGCCGTCCATGCCCAGCAGCGCCGGGTAGGTGGATTTGGACTGCGCGGCGTCCTTGCCCGCGGTCTTGCCGAGCTGCTGCGAATTCGATTCCACGTCCAGGATGTCGTCGCGCACCTGGAACGCCAAGCCGAGCGCGACGGCGAACGCATCCAGCTGCGCCAGTGTGGCGCTGTCGGCACCGCCGCCGACGGCGCCCATCCGTACCGAGGCACGGATCAGCGCGCCGGTCTTGAGCGCGTGCATGTGCTCCAGCTCTTGCAGGGTCTGCCGCTGCGCGGTGGCGGCGATGTCCAGCGCCTGACCGCCGCACATGCCGCGCGCACCGGCGGCCAGGCCGAGGGCGTGCAGCCAGGCCAGGCGCGATTCATCGGTGGCCGGGGCCTTGGCGAGCAGCTCGAACGCCAGCGACTGCAGCGCGTCGCCGGCAAGGATCGCGGTCGCCTCGCCGAAGGCGACGTGCACGGTGGGCTTGCCGCGCCGCAGGGCGTCGTCGTCCATCGCCGGCAGGTCGTCGTGGACCAGCGAATACGCATGGATCAGTTCGACCGCCGCCGCCGGCGCATCCAGCGCGTCCTCGTCCGCGCCGAACACCGCGCCGGTCGCGTACACCAGCAGTGGGCGGATGCGCTTGCCGCCCCCCAGCACCGCGTGGCGCATGGCGGCATGCAGCTGCCCGGGCTCGGCGCCAGGCGCCGGCAGCGCGCGCTGCAGCGTTTCCTCCACCCGCTCCGCCCAGCGTCGGAAAGAGGCGTCAGTTGCCATCGGACAGGGGTGCAAAGGGCTCGGCGTTCTGCGGTTGCTCCGGATCGCTGAGCAGGCGTACCCGCAGCTCGGCCTGTTCCAGCGCCGACTGGCAGCGCCGGTACAGGCCGACGCCGCGCTCGTACGCGGCCAGCGAATCCTCCAGGCTCATCTCGCCGTGCTCCATTTTTTCCACCAGTTGTTCGAGCTCGTCCAGGGAGTGCTCGAAATCGGCGACAGGCGAGGGATCGGGCGCGGTTTTCTTGACCATGGGCGGGATTTTAAGCGCAAAGCTCAGGCGCCGTCGGTCCACCGCAGGCGCGCGCCTCGTTCGCGCAACCATGCCTCCAGCGGTGCGGCGTACGCCAGGTCGCCGGCCGCCAATACTTCGCCGTCGACAGTAGACACCAGCGGCAGACGAATGCGCCGCCACGGCGGGACGCGCAACTCCTGCAGCACATGCTTGAGCGCGTGGGAATGGGTCCGGCCGGACAGGCGGATGCGCTCGCCGCCGCGCCGTGCGTGCACCTGTACGCGCCAGGGCAGCGCGTCCGCGCCCAGCAGCGCGAGCTGGCCGCCGCCGGGCAGAGGCAGCGCGTGGGCACCGTCCCAGGCCACGCGCCAGTCGGCCGCGAGCGCGTCGCGCTGCGGGCCGGCGTGCAGCAGGTCGCGCCAGCGTTCGATCACTATCCCGCTCCATGCAAAACGCGCGCGGGCGTCGCTGCGCGCCGGCAGCAGGTCGCGCGCGATACGTTCGATGCCCTGGCCCGGCAGCGGGGGATAGCCGAGATGCCC
>DATHAV010000047.1:0-6687 GCA_035296505.1 Pseudoxanthomonas sp. | reverse complement strand
CCAATGTCATGGTGATTTCGTAGCCTTGCTTGGGCTGCGGGTTCAATGTGTGTTCGATCCCATCGTTTTTTTCAAACGTGGTGGGGAAATAGCAGGCGGACAAACAGGGCATCAAGCCCAGCGTCAGCCAGAGAAATGGTTTTCGCATATCAGGCTCCCTAATGAATCGCATAGGTGCGAGCGCCAATGAACGGCGATCAAGTGCCGCAAACGGCTCCTGGTTACTTGCTCTTCAACAGGGCCGCCGCCTTCTATCCGACAGCCGAAAGGGGTTTCAGTGATTTTCCGGTCGCGCATGTCATTCTTTTCCGGTTGCCACGGCGCTGGAGTAGGGGAATGAGCCGTTCCCCAGCGCCTATCGCCTTGGCTGGGCCTGTGCCGACAGACGTCGCTGCATCCACAGGGCGGACGACTCCTCCACGCTGCGCGCCAATGCCTGATGGATGTTCACTCGCAAGGGAGCGATAGCCGGCTCTTCGTAATTATCGCGCCGCGCCTTCACTTCCACTTCGCCGGTCTTACGTTCGAGAACCAGGGGCTCGATCAGCCCCATGCCGGCCATCTGCATCCGCTCCAGCAGATAGGCCGCCAGCCGCTCGCTGTGCGGGCCATGCTCGATGCCATGCGCGTCTTCCATGGCATGCACTTCCTCCAGCACGCGCTGGTAATCCCAATGGCCGGCATGGCTCGCCTGGCGAAAATCCCCGTGTTCCGGCGGCATGGCTGCCCCGTCGGCGGGAGTTTGTGGCGTCGGTGCCTTTTCGTTCATCGCATGCGCCTTGTCATGTGTCGTCCGGGCCTCAGCTGGCGAGTCTGCGCCTATTGCTTGCCCTTCCTCGCCCCAGCAGCTGCAGAAGCGGCGCCTGGACCTTGCCCATATTCAGACGCGCGATGAAATAGCGGTCCTCGTAGTAGCGGATCTTGTCGCCCAGCACCGGGGAGCCCAGTCCTTCCATGATCACGATCTCCCGCTTGGGACTGAGCGCCTTGATCTCTTGCGGGCGCATCAGCGGCACCCGTTCCTCGATCTCGGTATAGGACACGCTGCCGCCGCCACCGTGCGATTGGGTGCGCTGGCGCCGGCGCACTATCTTCTCGCCCAGCATGTTCGAGAACTCTTCGGCGTCGCGCTGCTCTCGCGGCGCGAATATGATCTGGCAACCCAAATTGGTCACCATGCTCCGCGCCGTCTCCGCCCCGTACACCGCTTCCAGCTGCGAGACCGACTGGATGACGCACAGGATGCGAACGCCGTAACCGGCCAGCCAGCCTACGGCGGTCGGCACGATGTCCACGCGCCCCAGGGCCGTGAACTCGTCAAGCAGGAACAGGCACTGCTGCTTGAGGGTCTCGTCCTGTTGCGGCAGCACCGAGCCGTTGAGCTTGATCGCCTGCTCGAAGAACAGGTTCAAGACATTCTTGGCTTCCACCAGCTTGCTGGGCGGCACGCCCACGTAGACGGACTGCACGGTGCGGCGCAGGTCGTGCAGCCAGAAGCTGTTGCCGGAGGTGGCGGCGTCGACCACCGGATTGCCGAACAGGGCGATGGGGGATTGGGTGGTGGCGATGACCGAGGAAAAGGTCTGGTCGGCCAGGCTGGCGAGATTGCCCAGGCCCAGCTTGGCCTTGGCACTTAGAAAGTTTTCAGTCGCCAGACGCTTGAAGAATTCCTGCTTGGTTTCCTTGGGCTCCATTCCCTCGCCCGACAGCAGGCGGTATATCTTTCCGATGGTGGGGTAGGCTTCGCCAAGTTCGCGGAACGTTTGATATCTATCGAACAGGTAGTGGCAGAGGGTGACGAATGTCTCCCGGCTCATATTGGCCCAGAACGGATCCTGGCCTCCCTCTTGCCGATACAGGCAGCCGGCGATGCCCTGCAGGTCGGTGTCGCGTTTGTGGGATTCCAGGCTGACGTAGCTGAGCGGGTTCCATTGGTGCGTGCACAGGTCGTCGGTGAACGGGTCGAACAGATACACCGGGCCGAGTGTCGCGCGGTAGCCGCCGGTGATGTCGAACGCCTCGCGTTTCACGTCGAGCACGACCACCGAGCCTTTGTATTCCAACAAATTGGGAATCACCACGCCCACGCCCTTGCCGCTGCGGGTAGGCGAGGCCAGCAGCACGTGGCGGGACTGGCCGACCTTCATCAGCTTGCCGCCGAACCTGCCCACGACGATGCCGGTCGGCTCGTTCTTGAGCAAGCCGGCCTTGTGCAGGTCGCCACTGTGGGCGAAGCGGGCGTTGTCGCCGGAGCCGGAGCCATTGCGCAGCAATGGAATCAACAGCCCAGCCCAGGCCAGCAGCGGCAGACCGAAGCCGACGGCGCCGGCCATTTTGATCTTGCCGGCGTATTGGGCCCACGCGGGGATGTCCAGGGCCTTGTAGTAGCCGTAGTAGGTGTTCCAGGCCAAGGGAAGATGTTGTTGCTTGAGCAGCAAGAGGGCGAGAAACCCCGAGAAATACAGGCCAGCGACGAGCGCCACCAACCCCACAACCACTACGAAGATTCCCTTGCCCTTGCTCATGTCCACTATGCTCCCTGATCCTTGCCATTGTCTTTGCGGCGCCCTTCCTGAGCAGGGCGTCATAGCGGAAACGACCTTATCACACGCTCCATGATCGGCCCATTTGTGGCCTGTTAAAACAAGGCGTCTGCGCTCGAAGTCAGCTACGCCGGCTGATGGCTATGCCGGCGGCCACGGCGCTGTCTGGGACTTTCCCATCGGCCCGGCGGTACGTCGGGTGACGCGCGAGATTTACAAGGCAGATAGCGTCGTCGGCGCCGTGTTCCATAGGCCAGCGCCTTGGTCAATGCGACTCTCGGCGATGGTTGCCATTTCATGGCCGGCAAGCGAGTCGGTGTCTTCACAAACCGAGAGGAGCACTCGATGATGCTCGATGGCGTCCCCTTCCTGCTGGCGGCCGCGCTGGTCGAGCGCGGAGCGCAGCATGAGCCTGCGCCCACTTGGACGGCAAAGGTGGTGGTGGGTCGTCGCCTGGTCACCGGCCAAACCCCAATCGGCTACGCCCACCGCCGAGGCGGTGCTCGACCTGGCGCTGGCCTCCGCTCAGCCGCGCCGAACCTGGAGCGGGGCGAACGACTGGGTCACCGGCATCAGCTCCAGCCGGTTGACGTTGAGGTGCGGCGGAAGCGTCGCGATCCAGAACAGCGTGTCGGCGATGTCCTCCGCGGTCATCGGGTTGGCGTCGCCGTACAGGCGGTCCGAGGCGGCCTGGTCGCCGTGGGTGCGCACCAGGGTGAACTCGGTCGCGGCCATGCCTGGCTCGATCGAGGTCACGCGCACGCCGGTGCCGTGCAGGTCGGAGCGCAGGCCCAGCGAAAATTGCGTAACGAACGCCTTGGTGCCGCCGTAGGTGTTGCCGCCGGGGTAGGGATAGGTGGCGGCCACCGAGCTCATGTTGACGATCAGGCCGCGGCGTTCGACCAGTACCGGCAACAGCCTGTGGGTCAGCGTCACCAGCGCGATGACGTTGGTGTCGATCATGGTGCGCCAGTCCTGCAGGCTCGCCGACTGGGCCGGCGCCGTGCCCAGCGCCAGGCCCGCGTTGTTGATCAGCACGTCGATGCCGCGGAAGGCGTCGGGCAGGGCCGCCAGCGCCTGTTCCATCGCGGCGCTGTCGCGGATGTCGAAGGCGGCCGCGTGCACGCGCTCCGATCCGAATTCCTCCACCAGCGGCTGCAGGCGCTGGGCGCGGCGGCCGCTGGCGATCACGCGCCAGCCCTCACGCCCGAAGCGTCTCGCGGCCGCGGCCCCGAAGCCCGAGGTGGCGCCGGTGATGAAGACGGTTCGAGTCATGCATGCTTACCTTCGCATCGATCCGGCCGACCTCGCAGAGGTGCCATTCGAAACAATGACGGTTACCGGCCGCTCGGCCGAAGTCGCACGCCGAACGAGTGCCGGCCGAGAGCCGAAGTCGCCGTCATGCGAGTGGGCTAAAAAAGCGGAAGCGGCCGCCTACTGCGCCTTGACCGCCATGGCCGGCAAGCCGCCGCTGGCCAGCTTCTGCTTGGCTTCGGCCAGCTCGCTGGCGCTGCCGTAGGGCCCCATGCGTACGCGGTACACGGTCTTGCCCTGAATCTGCGCCGACTCCACCCGCGCCGACAGGCCCAGCATTGCGATCTTGGCCTTGGCCGCCTCTGCGTCGCCCGAGCCGCCGAACGCACCGGCCTGCAGGATGTAAGGCGCACCGCTGCCCGCGGAAGGCGACGTGGCGGCCGCCGCGGTGGACGGCGGTGAAGTGGACGGCGGTGAAGCAGACGGCGGTGAAGTGGAGGGCGGTGACGTGGACGGCGGCGAAGTGGGCCTCGGTGAAGCGGACGCGGCCTCGGCGTTCGCGGCGGCGACCGCCTCCTCGGGCAGCGGCTTCGGCTGGGCGCCATCGGCGGCGTCCTGCTGGCGCTGCGCGCGCGCATTGCGCTCGGCCTCGGCGCGCGCGCTGGCCGCCAGCTCGGCGTCGGACATCTCCACTTCCTTGCCGGGCAGCAGGGTGTAGAAGTCGTACTGGGTTTCCTTTGGCGCCGCCGGCGCCGCAGCCTCTGCGGGCCGCTGCTCGGGGGCGGCCGATTCGACCGCCGAATCGGCATCGGCCACCGGCGCCGGACGCGCGTCTGGATTGGGCTGGGGGCGGAAGAAACCGTCGCCTTCCGGCTTCATCAGCCCCGGCACGGTGAAGAACACCGCCGCGCCGATCACCAGTCCGGCCACCAGCCACACCCAGCCGGGCGTGCCGTTGCCCGAATTGCGCTTGGCCTGGGTCTTGTTACGTCGTGCCGCCATTCAACTGTTCTCCGTTCACATCTTTTCGGGGGCGCTGACGCCCACCAGATTCAGGCCGTTGCGCAGCACCTGCGCGGTCGCCGACGCCAGCGCGAGCCGCGCATCGCGCGTGGCCGCGTCTTCCACCAGAACCGGGGTGGCGTGGTACCAAGTGTGGAAAGCATAGGCCAGTTCGCGCAGGTATTGCGCCACCAGGTGCGGTTCCAGCAGCTGTCCGGCGCTCTCCACCACCTCGCCGAAGCGCGACAGTTCGACCATCAGCGGCAGCGAAGCCTCGTCGTCGAGTAGAGGCAGCTGCGCCAGTCCTTGGTCCTGGTCGTAGACGTAGCCCTTCTCCTGCGCCTGGCGCAGCAGGCTGCGGACGCGCGCATGCGCGTACTGCACGTAGAACACGGGGTTGTCGTTGCTCTGCTGGCGCGCCAGGTCGATGTCGAAGATCAGCTGCGAGTCCGGCTTGCGCGCGATCAGGAACCAGCGCGTGGCGTCGCGCCCGGCTTCGTCGATCAAGTCGCGCAGGGTCAGGTAGCTGCCGGCGCGCTTGGAGAGTTTTACTTCCTCGCCGCCGCGCATCACCGTCACCATCTGGTGCAGCACGTACTCCGGGTAATCCTCGGGAATTCCGACATCCAGCGCCTGCAGCCCGGCGCGCACCCGCGCCAGCGAGCCGTGGTGGTCGGCGCCGAGTTCGGTAATGGCGCGCTCGTAGCCGCGCTGCCACTTGGACAGGTGGTAGGCCACGTCCGGCACGAAGTAGGTGTAGCTGCCGTCGGACTTGCGCATCACGCGGTCCTTGTCGTCGCCGAAGTCGGTCGACTTCAGCCACAGCGCGCCGCCTTCCTCGTAGGTGTGGCCGGCGGCGGTGAGCCGCTCCACGGTCTCGGCGACCTTGCCCTCGGCGTACAGCGAACTCTCCAGGAAATAGGTGTCGAAGCCGACGCCGAAGGCGTCCAGGTCGCCGTTCTGCTCGCGGCGCAGGTAGGCCACGGCGAAGCGGCGGATCGACGCCAGATCCTGAGCGTCGCCCGCGCCGACCACGGCCTCCCCGTCGGTCTCCACGCGTTCGCCGCGCAGGTAGCCTTCGGCCACCTCCTGGATGTAGTCGCCGCGGTAGCCGGCCTCCGGCCACGCCGCATCGTCCGGGGTCAAGCCCTGCGCGCGCGCCTGCACCGAAAGCGCGAGGTTCTCGATCTGCACGCCGGCGTCGTTGTAGTAGTACTCGCGCCGCGTGTTCCAGCCGTTGGCCTGCAGCACGCGCACGATGCAGTCGCCGATCGCCGCCGCGCGGCCGTGGCCCACGTGCAGCGGGCCGGTCGGATTGGCCGAGACGTACTCCACGCCTACCGTGCGCCCGGCCCCCGAGGTGTTGCGGCCGTACGCTTCGCCCTGCTGCAGTGCCGCCGCCGCCTCGCGCCGGTAGGCGCCCGGGCTCAGGTGGAAATTGATGAAGCCCGGCCCCGCGATGTCCACCCGCTCCACGTCTTGGCTCTGGGGCAGCGCCGCGGCCAGGGCCTGAGCCAGCGCCCGCGGGTTGCTGCGTCCCCCACCCTTGTCGGCGTGGCGCGCCAGCAGCATCGCCGCGTTGCTGGCGAAATCGCCGTGTTCGCGGGTCTTGGGCCGCTCGACGACGAACTCGGGCACGGCGGCGTCGGCCGGCAGGTGGCCGGCGCTGCGCAAGGCGTCGATGCCTTGGGCGATCAGGGCGCGAAGTGGGGCTTTCAATGGTGTCTGCTGGCGACGCGGAAGGCGCGGAACCCGGCATTTTAGCCCACGGCGGCGGCGGTGCGCTCAGACCCAGCCGCGGGCCGCCAGCGACACCGGCGCGCCGTCGCCGACCACGAAGTGGTCCAACAGCCGGATCTCGACCAGCGCCAGCGCCTGCTTGAGGCGC
>DATHAV010000046.1:0-2475 GCA_035296505.1 Pseudoxanthomonas sp. | reverse complement strand
AGGGCGGCTACGCCGTGGTCAGCGTGGTTCTCGGGCTGGGGCTGGTGGCGTTCCGCGACCCGCACGGCATCCGCCCGCTGGTGCTGGGCAAGCGCGAGCACGACGGGGGCACCGAATACATCGTGGCTTCCGAATCGGCCGCGTTGGACATCCTCGGCTTCCAGCGCATGCGCGACGTGGTCCCGGGCGAGGCCATCGTCATCACCGCGCGCGGCGAGCTGTTCGCCGAAGTCTGCGTGGAGCCGCAGCAGCGCGCGCCCTGCATCTTCGAGTTCGTGTACTTCGCGCGGCCGGACTCGATGATCGAGAACGTCTCGGTGCACAAGGCGCGCATGCGCATGGGCGTGAAGCTGGGGGAAAAGATCCTGCGCCTGCGCCCGGACCACGACATCGACACCGTGATCCCGATTCCCGACACCTCGCGCGACGCCGCGCTGGAGATCTCCAACGTGCTGGGGGTGAAGTACCGCGAGGGCTTCATCAAGAACCGCTACGTCGGCCGCACCTTCATCATGCCGGGCCAGGGCGAGCGGGTGAAGTCGGTGCGCCGCAAGCTCAACCCGATCCCGCTGGAGTTCCGCAACCGCGTGGTGCTGCTGGTGGACGACTCCATCGTGCGCGGCACGACCTCCAAGCAGATCGTGCAGATGGCGCGCGACGCCGGCGCGCGCAAGGTGTACCTGGCCTCGGCCGCGCCGCCGGTGCGCCACGCCAACATCTACGGCATCGACATGCCGGCGCCCGAGGAACTGGTCGCGCACGGGCGCAGCATCGAAGAGGTGCAGCAGTTCCTGGGCTGCGACTGGCTGATCTACCAGGACATCGAGGACCTCGAGGCTTCGGTGCGCGAAGGCAATCCGGACCTGCGGAAGTTCGACTCCTCGTGCTTCAACGGCGACTACGTGACCGGCATCGAGCAGGGCTACTTCGAAAGGATCGAAGCCCTGCGCTCGGACGAGGCCAAGCGCAAGCGCAGGATCTCGTAGGCCGGATGCGCCGCCGCACTGCCGGACCACCGCCGGGCGCGGCATCGACGCCATGACGTCCATCTTCGATGCCGCCCGCGCCTGCCTCGTTGCCGAGGACCCGCAGCGCAAGGTCGAGCTGACGCAGGCCTATGCCGCGGCATTCGCGCGCGGCGGGCTGACGGCGCCGGACGACGCGCCTGCGCCGTTGCCGATCGCCATGCCGGGGCGTCCGCCGCGCCCGAAGCTGGTGCCCGCGCGCGAGCTGCCGCAGCGCGGCATCGGCAGCGCCGAGGGGCGCGCGGCGTTCGTGCATGCCATCGCGCATATCGAGTTGAACGCCATCGACCTGGCCTGGGACGCGGTCTACCGGTTTCGCGGACTGCCGCCGCGCTTCCACGCCGACTGGATCGGGGTGGCCAGCGACGAGGCGCGCCACTTCGTGCTGCTGCGCGAGCGGCTGCGCGACTTCGGCCACGACTACGGCGACTTCCACGCCCACAACGGCCTGTGGGAAATGGTCGAGAAGACCGCGCACGACGGCCTGGCGCGCATGGCGCTGGTGCCGCGCGTGCTCGAGGCGCGCGGGCTCGACGTCACCCCGGGCATGATCGTGAAGCTGCGGCATCTGGGCGACTCCACCACCGCCGGCATCCTCGAGCTGATCCTGCGCGAGGAAATCGCGCACGTGGCCGCGGGCTCGCGCTGGTTCCGCTGGTACTGCGGGCAGGCAGGGCTGGATCCGCATCCGACCTTCCGCGAGCTACTGGCGGAATACGCGGGTCCCGTGCTGCGCGGACCCTTCAACCACCAGGCGCGCCTGGCGGCCGGCTTCGATGCCGAGGAAATCGAAGCGCTGGAGCACCTGGCGGGTTAGCGACTTTCAATGTGTGTTAAACAGCAAATTAATTTCATGGATCTGGGAGTACGGCATGAGCATGTTTGAGTGGATTGTCGTCGTCCTGCTGGTTCTCATCCTGTTCAAGCCTCACGGCAAGCACCTCCGTCTTGAGGGTGCCGCCTTAAACTTGATGCAACAGTACGATAGCCGCTTGATTGCCATCGAAACCCATCTCGCGGAGATAGATGCGTCAACCAGGTCGGCTGGCGACGACATCGCAGCCATGCGCATTGCTCAACTTCCGGATTATCCGCCCGATGGCCCGTGAGTTGCCTTCTAACAATTCATTCAAACCGAACCCGCTTCCCGAGCCGGCTTAATTCAGGCGTTTGGGCGTCCGAAGAAACTATCGGCGCGTCGACCAACCCCCGCTTACGACCCCGCAGGCGATCGCCGCAGCGTTTCCAGCGCGTATCCCTCGGCGTCCATCCGCAGCAGCGAACCCTGCTCGTACCAGTCGCCGAGCACGATGCGGGTGCGGCCGCCGTCGCGGTGGATCGCGGGCCGGTGCGTGTGGCCGTGGATCAGCGTGTCAATGCCGAAGCGCGCGAGGGTGGAGTCGACGGTGCCCGTTTCGACATCGTTAATGGCCTCCGCGCGCGCGTTGCC
>DATHAV010000045.1:0-2043 GCA_035296505.1 Pseudoxanthomonas sp. | reverse complement strand
GGCCAGCGCCACGGACGCGAGAAGTTCTACCGCCGCTTCAAGCCGTTCCGCGGCGGCAAGAAGCACCAGCCGCAGGACAGCTATTCGCTGCGCTGCGTACCGCAGGTGCACGGCGCCGTGCGCGACGCGGTGGCGCAGGCCAAGCGGGTCATGGAGATCGAACTGAACTCGGTCACCGACAACCCGCTGGTGTTCCCCGACAAGCGCGATGCGGCGCACGTCGAAGAGCAGGTGGTGTCGGCCGGCCATTTCCACGGCATGCCGCTGGCGCTGGCCATGAGCCATGTCAAGGCCGCCATTCCGGTACTGGCGTCCATCTCCGAGCGCCGCCTCAACAAGCTGCTCGACCCGGCCACCAACGACGGCCTGCCGGCCTTCCTGATCGGCAACGAGGACGGCACCGAGTCGGGCCATATGATCGTGCAGTACACCGCCGCGGCCATCGTCGGCGACCTCGCCAGCCGCGCGCACCCGGCGGCGGTGTTCTCGATCCCGACCAGCGCCAATGCCGAGGACCATGTGTCGATGGGCGCCAACGAGGCGCGCCACGTGCTGGCGATGACCCGCGACCTGTCGAAGGTGCTCGTGCTGGAGCTGTACAGCGCGGCGCAGGCGCTGGACCTGCGCCGCGACATGATCAACGCCGCACGCGGCCTGGCGCGGCGTGCGGACGCCGAATCGCTGGCGGCCAAGATCTCCGGCGCGCCGCCGCCGGGCAGCGAGGCACGAACCGCATTTCTTGCCGAGGTCGAAGCGCTGCGCGCCGAGCTTGCCGAAACGGACGAATTCCATCCGGGCGTGGCGGTGGCGGCCGCGCACGCGGCGATACGCGAATCGATCCCGTTCCTGGACCATGACCGCGCGCTGGATGCGGAGGTGGCGAGCGCGGTACGCCTGGTGGAGTCGGGGGAACTGCTGGCGGCGGTCAGAGCCGTTCGATCTCTCGATGCGGATTGACTCCGACAGGCACGGACTAGGGCAGAGCCGCGAAGGCCTCGAAGACCACAGCCGTCATACTGGCTATGCCTCCCATCCAGCTCCTTAGCGCATTCGCCAGGGACACGAGGTGCCAGCCGCAACGCAGCGCTTGACCATCCCGCGCACGGTCGTTATCGTGGTAACGCATTAATACATCAGTACACGCCACACCGTGAAAAAGCGCCCCGTTCCCGATCTCCGGACCGCGTCCGCTCCGCTGCAGGCGCTTTCGCGCGCGCTGGCGACGCTGTCGAGGCCGGAGGACGTGCGCGCCTTTCTCGAGGATCTGTGCACGCCGGCCGAACTGGAGGCCATGGCCGACCGCTGGCGGGTAGTGCCTTTGCTGCTCAAGGGCGTGCCGTACCGCGAGATCCACGAGCTGACCCAGGTCAGCGTGACCACCATCGGCCGCGTCGCGCGCACGCTGGACGGCGGCAGGGGCGGCTATGCGGCCGCCTTGCGCCGGCAGCAGGACCGCGCCTCCGCCTCCCACTGAGCCTTCGACCATGACTCCCAAAGTCGCACCCGCGACGCGCGATCGGCTGCGCATCGCCATCCAGAAAAGCGGCCGCCTGGCCGAGCCGGCGCGCGCGCTGCTGTCGGCCTGCGGCCTCAGCTGGCGCCAGAGCCGCGACAAGCTGTTCTGCTACGGCGAATCGCTGCCGGTCGACCTGCTGCTGGTGCGCGACGACGACATCCCCGGACTGATCGCCGACGGCGTATGCGACTTCGGCGTGGTCGGCCGCAACGAATTGAACGAGCAGGCCGGCGAGCGCGCGCGCCTGGGCCTGCCGCCGGCCTACCGCGAGCTGCGCGGGCTCGGCTTCGGCGAGTGCCGGCTGATGCTGGCCGTTCCCGAGGCCTGGGAGTGGACGGGGCCGGCGCAGCTGCAGGGCCTGCGCATCGCCACCAGCTACCCGTCCATCCTGGCCAACTGGCTCGACGGCCAAGGGGTGGCGGCGACGGTGGTGGAGCTTTCCGGCTCGGTCGAGATCGCCCCCAAGCTGGACACGGCCGACCTGATCTGCGACCTGGTGTCCAGCGGCGCCACCCTGGCCGCCAACC
>DATHAV010000044.1:0-3852 GCA_035296505.1 Pseudoxanthomonas sp. | reverse complement strand
GCTCCAGGCAGCCAGATCACAGGTGGGCAGCCTTGTCCGTCGGAAGAACCGAAATCCTGCCTACCGGGCGTGTTCGATCCATCTCCCGATAACCGATACGATCCGCTGAGCGATCAGCGACCTCGACCACCCATGCCCACCCTGCTCATCATCGACGACAATCCCGCGGTGGCGACCGCGCTAGAGGTGCTGTTCTCGCTGCACGACATCGCCACGCGCCACGCCGATTCGCCGCAGGCCGGACTGGCGCTGCTGCAGCGCGAACACGTGGACCTGGTGATCCAGGACATGAACTTCACCGCCGACACCACCTCGGGCGAGGAAGGCGAGGCGCTGTTCGCCGCCATCCGCGCGCAGCATCCGGACCTGCCGGTGATCCTGCTCACCGCCTGGACCCACCTCAGCACCGCGGTCAACCTGGTCAAGGCCGGCGCCGCCGATTACGTGGCCAAGCCCTGGGACGACACCCGCCTGCTGGGCACGGTCAACAACCTGCTGGAGCTGGCCGAAGTGCGCGGCGAGCTCGACCGGCGCCGCCGGCGCGAACGCGCCCGCCAGGAGCAGCTGGCGCAGAAGTACGACCTGCGCGGCGCGGTGTTCGACGATCCCGCCAGCGAGCGCGTGATCGCCCTGGCGTGCCAGGTCGCGCGTTCGGACCTGCCGGTGCTGATCACCGGCCCCAACGGCAGCGGCAAGGAAAAGATCGCCGAGATCCTGCAGGCCAATTCGTCGGTGAGGTATGGCCCTTTCGTGACCCTCAACTGCGGCGCGCTGCCGTCCGAACTGATCGAGGCCGAGCTGTTCGGCGCCGACGCCGGCGCCTACACCGGCGCCAACAAGGCGCGCGAAGGCAAGTTCGAAGCCGCCGACGGCGGCACCCTGTTCCTGGACGAGATCGGCAACCTGCCGCTGGCCGGACAGATGAAGCTGCTGCGCGTGCTGGAGACAGGCCGCTTCGAGCGGCTCGGGTCCAACCGCGAGCGCAAGGTCGACGTGCGCGTGATCAGCGCCACCAACGCCGACCTGCCCGTCTGCATCCGCGAAGGCAGCTTCCGCGAGGATCTCTACTACCGGCTCAACGCCATCGAACTTCCGGTGCCGCCGCTGGCCGAGCGACCGGGCGACATCATGCCGCTGGCCGAGCATTTCCGCACCGCCGACAAGCCCTTCGGCGACAGCGCGCGCACCGCGCTGCTGCGCCATGGGTGGCCGGGCAACGTGCGCGAGCTGCGCAACGTGGTGCAGCGCGCCGCGCTGCTGGCGGCGGGCGACCGCATCGAGGCGGAGGACCTGAAGCTGCCGGCGGCCAGCGTCGCGCGCCCGGCGCCGGCGCAGGAGCACGACCGCGCCGCCATCGAGCGGGCGCTGGCGCGCGCCGGCGGGGTGATCGCGCAGGCCGCCGCGGAGCTGGGCCTGAGCCGGCAAGCGCTGTACCGGCGCATGGAACGCTTCGGCATCAAGCTGCCATGAGCCGCCGCGCATGATGCGGCGCTCGCTGGCCGGTCGCCTGCTCGGCTGGCTGCTGCCGCTGTTGCTGGCCGCGATCGCGCTGCCGCTGCTGCTGCAGTACTGGCTGCGGGATGCGCGGCTCGCGGCCATCGCCTCGGCGCTGCTGCTGGTGCCGCTGGCGATGTGGGTCTCGCGGCGCGCGCTGCTGCCGCTCAACGCCCTGTTCCGCGCGCTGGCCGGCAGCGTCAACAGCTACCGCGACGGCGAATACAACTTCGGCATCCACTGGCGCGGGCACGACGAGCTGGGCGAGCTGGTGCGCGCGCACGCGCAGCTGGGCGAGGTGCTGCGGGAACAGCGCCAGGGCCTGGTGCAGCGCGAGCTGCTGCTCGACACCATGGTGCAGAACACGCCGGTGGCGATGCTGCTGATATCGACAGGCGGCGATCGCGAACGGCGCGTGGTGTTCGCCAACCTCGCCGCGCGCAAGCTGCTGCACGGCGGCTGGAAGCTCGAGGGCCGGCGCTTCGACGAATTGCTGGAAACCGCGCCGGTGGAGATGCGCGAGGCCATGGATCGCGGCGGCGACAGTCTGTTCGCCATCGGCAGCGAAGAGGAGGACGGCGAGGAGCAGGTCTACCACCTCGCGCGCCGCCACTTCCATCTCAACGGACGCCGGCACGAACTGCTGCTGCTGCGCCTGCTGACCAGCGAACTGCGGCGCCAGGAAGTGCAGACCTGGAAGAAGGTCATCCGCGTGATCAGCCACGAGTTGAACAACTCGCTGGCGCCCGTCGCCTCGCTGGCGCATTCGGGGGCCGAGCTGGTGCGCCGCGGCCGGCACGAGCGGCTAGAGGAGATCTTCTCCACCATCGAGGAGCGCGCCCGGCACCTGGAGGGCTTCATCCGCGGCTACGCGCGCTTCGCCAAGCTGCCCCAGCCGCAGCTGCAGAACGTGGAGTGGATCCAGTTCCTCGCCGGCCTGCGGCGCCAGATCGCGTTCGAGGTCGATGCCGGCGACAAGGAGTATCCCTGCCGCATCGATCCGGCGCAGATGGAGCAGGCGCTGCTCAACCTGGTCAAGAACGCGCACGAGGCCAGCGAGGACGGTGCCGAGATCCGCGTGCGCCTCGCGCGCCTGCCCGACTGGCTGCGCATCGAAGTGCTGGACCGCGGCAGCGGCATGAACGAGGCGGTGCTGCAGAACGCGCTGGTGCCGTTCTATTCGACCAAGCGCAACGGCACCGGCCTGGGGCTGGCGCTGACCCGCGAGATCGTCGAAGCGCACGGCGGGCGCCTGTCGATGCACAACCGCGAAGGCGGCGGCCTATGCGTGGCGATCGTGCTGCCGGACTGAAAGAACCCTGCACGGTCGCTGCCAAAGGGATGCGACTACATGCGCCGAGCCAGCGCACGTAATCCGTGCCGGAAACGCTGACGCGGCTGGCCGCATGTCAACGCGACCGCGGGCCGTCAGAAGCGCGCTCCCTGGGTCCGCCCGTGCTCCGTTTCCCGGTCATAAAGCAATTCCTTCGCACGATAAGCCTCAAGAATCGCGGCGGCACGCATCTCGAATGCGTTCGCAATCGTGGAACAATCGGATGGCACGCTGAAAGCGTGGCCGAGCGCTTGAATCTCTGCGGCGGCTTCGGCACCGATCGCGTAGTGACCATGCTCGTGGCGCCGCAGCGCGGATACGTACGTGTCGAATGCGCGCGCAACCTTTTCGGCGCCTCCGCCGATTGGCGTCCAGCGCGGCAGCGTCATGGTGCCGCTGAGCGCGCTCGTGAATTCAGTGAATCGGCAGCCTTGCTTGCTCGGCGTGTACTTATACGTCCAGTCCACTCGCCAGTCGGTCCAGCCATGGAAGCGCTTACCACCCAAGTCTCGCGGATTTCTGGGGCCATTCTCGTTGAGGGACTCGCGGAGTTCAGCAATGCTTCGTCCGTACACGTCGTAATGCACGATACGAAGTTCGCCGGCCTGTGCCGGTAGAGCGGTCAACAGCACTACGGCCACGAGGAGGAACGTTAAGTGACACCGCTCGAACATAAAAGCACAGCGCATGGCATGGGTCTCCGATCAAGCAGCGCACCGGCTGCGGCCTTAGACTCGTCATCGTACCCTCCCATGCAGATCACCCTCGCAAGCCCACCTTGCGCGCGCACCCAAGGCTTGGGCGCTCAGCGCTTCTTCGGCCGCCGCCAACCCTCCAGCGTCTGCTGGCGCACGCGCGTGAGGCTCAGTTGCTCGGCCGGCGCGTCCCGGGTGATCACCGAGCCGGCGCCGATGGTGGCGCCGGCACCGATCTCCACCGGCGCCACCAGAGCGCTGTTGGAGCCGATGAACGCGCGGTCGCCGATGGTGGTGACCGACTTGTTGACGCCGTCGTAGTTGCAGGTG
>DATHAV010000043.1:0-2850 GCA_035296505.1 Pseudoxanthomonas sp. | reverse complement strand
ATCAACGTGCTCAAGCCCGACGGCGCGGCCGATGCGGAGTTCGTGGGGCAGTGCGAGCAGGTGACGCGGCTGCTGGGCCAGGCGCTGGAGCGCCACGGCGGCAGCATCTCGGCCGAGCACGGCATCGGCCTGGTCAAGAAGGACTACCTGGAAAGCACCCGCAGCGCGGCGGAGATCGCGATCATGCGCGGCATCAGGCGGGCGCTGGACCCCAACGGCATCCTCAACCCGGGAAAGGTGTTCGATCCTTGACGGGGGCGGACGCCGGTTAGACGCATCGACCGCGCCGCCGCTATCCTTTCGGCGCTACGTGCCGATAGATCGAATCTCCGCACCGCCGCGTTCCCGCCACTCCCTCCCTTATCGACCACGGATTCTCCGATGCAACGACCGCTCCCGCTTGGCTTCCTGCTCCTGATCTGCGCCGTGCCCGCGTTCGCCGGCAGCTTCGCCGGCACCTCGGCCGGCACCTCGGCCGGGGCGTCGTCCGCCGGCACCTCGGGCTCGTCGGGCAGCACCTCGGGCGACGACAAGGTGGTGCTGCAGGCCCGGGAGGACGCGGCCAGCTTCGTCGCCAGCAACGGCCGCATCCGCGGCGCGCAGCTGGAAGCCGCGCTGCGCCGGCTGCGCGAGCGCAGCGAAGACGCCCGTCGCGCCAGCGATCTGCAGCTGGCGCAGGCGATCCTGGCGCGGTGACCCCGGATCGTCCGCCGCCGCGCTGGCGGTGGCTGGCGGCCGTGCTGCTGGCCTGTGGCGCCAGCGCGGCCGGTGCGCTGGAGCTGCGCACCGACCCGCATGCACTCACGGCCGGGGAGGTCGCCGCGTCGCAGGCGCTGCTGGCCCAGGTCGCGCTGAGGCTGCCGCCCTCCATGGCCGCGTCTCTCGACCGCGCCATGGAGGTGCAGTGGCGCGACGATCTGCCCGAGCAGGTCCACGGACGCGCGTTGTCCACACGCATGTGGCTCGATCGGAGCCTGCTGGACGCCTGGCGAACAAGCGCATCACCCGCCGACGAGCGCGATCCCGCCACGCGCCCGGCGCTGGCGGCGGTGATCCATGAACTGGCCCACTTCCACGACCGCACGCCCGCCGGACGCCTGTCGCGCGACCCTCGCCTGCTCGACCTCGCCGGCTGGCAGGTCGGCCCGCTGCGCCTGGGCCTGCGGGGACGCAACGCCTTCACCGATCGCACCCCGGATCGCTACGAGCTGGCCAATCCCGCCGAATTCGTCGCCGTGAACCTGGAGCATTTCCTGCTGGACCCGGCGTACGCCTGCCGGCGTCCGGCGCTGCACCGGTATCTGTCCGCGCATTTCGCATGGACGCCGCCGTCGCAGCCGTGCGGGGACGAGCAGGTGTTCGTCAGCCCGGACCCGCAGGCGGAGCCTGCCGACGCGGTAGTGCCGCTCGATCCGGCGCGGGTGTGGTCGGTGGACTACCTGTTGGCCGAGGGCAACGAGCGGATCATGAGCCGCTGGGGCCACAGCATGCTCCGGCTGGTGATCTGCGCGCCCGGGCGCGCGCCGGGGCCGGACTGCCGGCTGGATCTGCAGCACCATCGGGTGCTGTCGTTCCGTGCGTTCGTCGACGACCTGCAGATCTCCAGCTGGCGCGGGCTGACCGGCTCGTACCCGTCGCGCCTGTTCGTGCTGCCGCTGCGGCAGGTGGTCGACGAATACACCAAGGTCGAACTGCGCGCGCTGCAGTCGATCCCGCTGCGCCTGCGGCGCGATGAAGTCGCCGCCCTGGTCGAGCGTGCCGCGCAGCTGCACTGGAGCTACGACGGCCGCTACTACTTCGTCGGCAACAACTGCGCGGTGGAAACCTTCAAGCTGCTGCACGACGGCGTGCCGCGGCTGGCCGGGGAATCGCTGGCCAGCGTGACCCCGACCTCCCTGCTGCGGCGCTTGAAGACGCGCGGCATCGCCGATGCCTCGGTGCTGGACGATCGCGCTAGAGCGCTGCGGCTGGGCTACCGGTTCGACGCGATGAGCGAGCGCTACCAGGCGATGTTCGACACCGCCCGCGAACGCCTGCCGCTGACGCAGTCGCGGGCACAGGATTGGATGGCGCTGCCGCCGCAGGCGCGTGGGCCGTGGATCGGGCGCGCCGACCTGCGCGCCGCCGCGGCGTTGCTGGTGCTGGAACAGGCGGCGCTCAGGCGCCAGGAGCTGCTGGCGCGGGACGAGTTGAAGCGCCTGCTCCTGGGCTCGAATGCACGGCGCGCCGAATCGGCGGACATGCAGGCGCAGGTACAGGCGTTCCTGCGGCTGGAGAGTCTCTTCAGCCGGCCGGCCGGGCTGCTGCCCGGCACCGGTTACGGGCTTCCCCAGCGGGAAGAGCGGGCATTATTGATGCAGGAAACCGTGCGGCAGGGGCGGGAGCTGAACCTGCGCGACGAGGACCTGCGGGTGCGGGGCAGGGCGATGCTGTCGCAAGCGCGGCGCGAGACGCTGCAGGGCGTCGCGCGCAATGTCGATGCATTGGGAGCGCGCCTGCGCACCCTGCATCGCGAGCAGGGCGGCGTGCCGATCGACTGACCGCCAGGCCGCGGATCCGCGTCAGTCGGCGCGGCCGCCGAATTCCCCCGTGGTGGTGTTCACCAGCACCCGCTCGCCGTTGACGATGTATTCGGGAACCATGATCTCCAGGCCGGTGCTGAGCTTGGCCGGCTTGGGGCGCTTGGTCGCACTGCCGCCCTTCAGTTCGGGCGGCGTCTCCACCACTTCGAGGATCACGTGCTGGGGCAGCTGCAGCGCGACCGGCTGGTCGTCGATGATCTGCACGTAGCTGCCCGCCAGTCCCTCGGCGATGTAGCCGGCGTCGTCGCCGATCACCTCCGCATCGAAG
>DATHAV010000042.1:0-2210 GCA_035296505.1 Pseudoxanthomonas sp. | reverse complement strand
GCATGTAGGCCGGGCGCAGGCGCAGCTGCTCGCCCTCGCGCGCCTTGCGCTGGTCCTCCAGCCGCAGCTGCGCGGGCATCAGGGCGGCCGCGAGCGCGATCATCGGATCGTCGGCCAATGCCTGGCCTTCGCGCGCGGCGGCGAAGCGCGACAGGCGCTGCGCTTCGTCGCCCAGCGCGGTCTGGGCGTGAAGGGCATCGAGCGCGGACCGCAGCTGCTCAGGCGTGCGCCCGAAGGCGGCGTCGAATTCCGGCACGCGCTGGGCCTCGGGCAGGCGCTGGTAGCGGCCGAGCACGGCGGCCAGCAGGGCCTTTTCCACGTCGGGGTGGTAGCGGCGCTGCACCTGCCGGAGGGTGCCCTCGATCAGCGCGTGGTCGCGCGCCTGGTAGCCGCTCTCGCGCTGCGCGTCGGGCTTGGCCGATTCGCTCCGCAGGCGCTCCAGCGCGAGCGCCGCGCGCAGCAGCTGGCTCTGGCTGGCCGCAAGGCCCAGCAGCAGGTCGCGTTCGCGCATCGCCGAGGCTTCGGCCAGCGCAGCGCGCAGCGCGGCGATGTCGGCGGACTCGCCGGGCGCGGTCGCGGCCAGCATGCCGCGCTCGTCCTCGGCGCGTCGCCTGACCGCATCGCTGCGGCGCAGGCCCTCGAGCTCGCCGGCGGCGCGCTTGCGGCTGTTCTTCAGCGACTGCAGCTGGGCGGCGTAGCGGGTGCGCGCCTCCGCATCGTCCCGGCCCGCCCGTTCGACGGCCTCGATGAGCTCGTCGAAGACCTCCACGCGCGCGGGCAGCGTCCACTCCACCTGCTCGGCGAACTCGGCGGCGGTGCGATGGCGGAAGGTGGCGCCGGGATAGCCGGCGACCATGGCGAAGCTGCCTTCGCGCGGGCCGTCGCGCGAGACGGTGAGGTGCGCCGGCGTGCGGTAGGGGACGTTGTCGGCGCTGTGGGCGGCCGGGCGGCCGTCCCTGCCGACGTAGGCGCGCAGCAGGGTGTGTGCCGCGGCCACATGAAGTTGTCGATCTCGTCGCCGTAGTTGCCGATCGCGCGCGGCGGCGCGTACGCCAGGCGGATGTCGCGCAGCTCCAGCTGGGTGATGCGGTAGAAGTCGGTGCCGTAGTACATGTTGGCCACGCTGCAGCGCACCGCCGGCTGGCGCTCGCACTCGGCCACGATCGCCTTGGTCGCCGCGTCGATGGCGTCGAAGTACTCGCGCCCGCGCTTGCCGCGCGCCTGCGCCAGGACCCGATCGGTGACGCGGTCGAAGCCGGTGGTCACCAGCACGCGGAAGTCCGGGTTGGCCGGCAGCTCGGCGCCGCGGTCGGCGGCGACGAAGCCCCGCTCGATCAGGTCGCGCTGCGGCTGGCTGTTGTACTGGATCACGCCGTAGGCGACGTGGTGGTTGGTCAGCACCAGCCCGTCGGCGGAGACGAAGGCGCCGGTCGCGCCGCCGGCCTTGACCACCGCGTTGAGCGGCGCGCCGGTAAGGTCGGCCAAGGCCGCGGGGTCGCCTTCGAAGCCCGCGCTTCTGAGCTGGGCCGCGAGTCCGGGCAGTTGGGCGGGCATCCACATGCCTTCGTCCGCGTGGGCGGAGGCGGCCAGTGCAAGACCCAGGGCGAGGGCGGCGAGCGGCGTGTGGCGGGGCATCGGATTCTCCTGTCGGTGCAGGTCCGGACAGTAGCGGCATGCCATGGAGAGGGCAACGGCACCGGCGCTATGCATGCCGGCATGCGCGCGCCGACGACACTGCTGTTGCTGGGACTGGGCGCCTGCGGCGAGGCTCCCGCCTCCGCCGACCGCCGAGGCCGCCGGACCGCCGCGCGCGGTCGCGGTCGCGGCCGATGCCGCTGCCGCTGCGCCCTGATCGCGGCCACCGCGGTGCGCTACTTCTCGCGGCGCCAGTTCAACGACCCGCGGGTTTCGACCGTGCTCGATTCCAGCTCCAGGTCGAAGCCCTTGCGCAGCAGGTATTTCAGCGTGAGCGCCGAGCCTCCGCCCACGAGCGACACGCCGTAGCTGACGTAGAGCCTGGGCGAGAGGTATTTGCCGACGCCGAACACCGAGCCGCCCAGGGTGCGCGACTGCAGCACCCCGGCGTCGTCGAGCCCGATGCGCGCGCCCAGCTGCGAGGCCAGCAGGCCGGCCCCGGCCGACAGGGCCGAGGACGCCACGTTGATCCGCTGGCTCTCGTCGGTGCTGGCGGTATTGAGCGAGCGGCCCAG